>JAHEMS010000060.1 GCA_024643595.1 Bacteroidota bacterium | reverse complement strand
GGTGGGCTTGTGTTTGCCAGTGAAGTTTATCAGGACGACTGGGATGCCCATAATGTAGAATCTGGAGTTTACTTCTATGAGTTGAAGCTTGACAATGAAACTGTCTGCAAAGGCTGGTTGAACGTTATAAAGTAGCGGTATCATTAAAACTGGAAATAAATAAATGGTTGTATAGTAGCAGACTTGGTTTGAATACAAAGGACCACCACCACTAAGAGCAATAATGCTTTTCCGACAAGTGGAAGTTGGGTAGTCCAACGTTCTACTGCCAGGTCAACTGAATGTGGAAGAAAATGTAATAGGTATCCTATAATCATTAGTGTGAATACGGTCCAATAGCCAGTAATAAATTCAATAAATACTTGTGGCGAAAAATGAAAAAGAATCTGGTTAATCATCTGGAGGGCATTCCCCATAGAAGATGATCGAAAGAATATCCAGCAAAAGCACACAAAGTGAAAAGTGAGCAGGGTGCCTATCCATGGAGAAATTGATTTATTATATAGTGGGTTCTTTATTCGATTACCCAATGAAGATTCACTGATGAATTTATGGATGCCTAACATTATCCCATGCAAACCTCCCCATAGAATGAAGCGGAGCGAAGCACCATGCCATAAGCCACCTAGCAGCATGGTGATGAATAAGTTGACGTAGGTCCTTATTTTCCCACTGCGGTTTCCGCCTAATGATATATAGAGGTAATCCCTCAGCCAGGTTGAGAGTGAAATATGCCAACGCCTCCAGAATTCAGTAATATTATTCGACTGGTAGGGAGCATTAAAATTATCGTTGAAGTGAAATCCTAGGAGTAGGGCCATGCCGATAGCCATGTCAGAGTAGCCGGAGAAGTCGCAATAGATTTGAAGGGCATAACCATAGACACCAAATAGATTTTCTATTCCGGTAAATAGAGTGGGAGACTCAAAAATGCGATCAACGAAATTGGCGCTAATGTAATTTGAAATGATGGCTTTCTTGAACAGTCCTGCAGCGATAAGGTAGATCCCCCGACCAAGCATATGTTGAGTGACAATAGTAGGTCGCGCCAGCTGAGGCAAAAATTCTGATGCCCTGACAATTGGACCGGCCACTAGCTGGGGAAAGAAAGAAACAAAGAATGCATAATCTAAAAAATGATCACATGGCTTAAGCTGTTTTCGGTAAATATCAATGGTGTAGCTTAATGATTGAAAAGTAAAGAAGGAAACTCCTACTGGTAAAAAGATATCAAAAGGCTGATAAGGCAGACCAGACATATTGCTGAAAATCTCATGAATGAAGTTGGTATACTTGAAATAGCCAAGCATTCCAAGATTGCTGATTAGACTTATAGTTACCAGCACACTTCTTTTCCATGGCACATTATTTTCACTAATTAATTTTGCCAGCGTGTAATCAATACCGGTAGTACTGATTAATAAAAGAAAGAATAGTCCGCTCGATTTATAATAAAAGTAAAGTGAAAAGAGGGTGGTAAATATTAACTTTGGTCGGTGCGTTTGGCTTAGTGGAATATATACCAGGAGGAACCCAATAAATAAGAATAGAAATAATCCGCTTGTAAAAAGAAGCGGTTCGTCCGGTTGGTAGCGGAATTGTTCAATGAGTTTTTGAATACTGATGGAAGACATACTCATTGTAACCCTTTATGATTGCGTCAAATAATAATTGCCCTTGCAGTTCGTAGCCTTTGGCCGTAAAATGGATACCATCGGGTTGTAATAGGTCCGCCTTCTTCCAGCGGTCAGCAGCATGATTGCCACCGGCCACCTCGTAAAGATTCCAATAGGGCAGCTGGTTGGCATGGGCTGATTCAATGATTTTATTTTTTACAAAGGAGACACCCGGATTTCTTCGGGTTCTTTTCTTATAGAAATCGATTGGTGTTGTCAACAGGATTATTGAATTTGGATTCAATGTTTTCAATTCTTCTACCAGGGCATTTATTTTGGAACTTATTTTCCGATCCACATCAGGATGGTCGGCAGCTTCATTAGTTCCCAATGAAATGATAATCAGGTTTGCATTCAGGGCAGCAGTTTGTTTAAGTAGCTCGTTCGATTTAAGGTAACTAATGTATCGGGCTCCGTTTACGCCGAGGGTATGATAACGGATACCTGGACGATCATTTTCAAGGCTTATTCCGTATAGGGTTAATTGATTTTGTGACGATAATGTCCGGGTGGATTCAAGTTGAATTTCATTTACTGAATAGGGCAGACGAATTTTAGAAACATCAGGGTAAGACTCCTCCGTAAACGCACCAACCAAAGCAAGAAATTGTCCCGAAGAATCTATTACGTTGAGGTTAAAGCTATTCATCACCTTGTCAAAGAATAACGTCATTCGATTAAATGAATAGCTGGGAGATATAGACTTAATTATTATTTTGCTACCAACCGTCTTAGTCGACAATGAAACTCCCGCGATACCGATTGTAGTTTCATTTTGCGAGTAGGATATCTTATTGATTTCCCATTCACCCTTTGCGGAAGAATAGATTAGGGGGGATTCGTTGGTGCGTGCCGCACGACCAGGGAATGAAAGACCAAGGCCAGCGTTTCCGAATTGTTCTTGTAATAGTGCTCTCGTTGTCCCGCTTATAATGTCAGCCTGGATATGAGAGTCGCCAATATGCAGAAGAATTACCTGGGATTTATTTTCGCTCTTTAGATGATATAAGTCTTCGTAAAACGGTGTCAGCGTTTCAACGTTTTGAATACGATTGGATTTTTCATCAATGAAGTTAAAAGTAGAGAAGTGTTTAGTCACAAGAGTATCTTGCGCCTGAACGCTATTGGCCAATACCATAATCAATCCAACGAAGTATAACGTGTTATTCTTCATGGATGTTAATTTCTTGAATGAGTACCTGACCTAAAATGTTTC
The DNA here is from genome assembly GCA_024643595.1 of Bacteroidota bacterium. Classification (GTDB taxonomy): domain Bacteria; phylum Bacteroidota; class Bacteroidia; order Cytophagales; family Cyclobacteriaceae; genus ELB16-189. The sequence goes on along the minus strand of JAHEMS010000060.1, from coordinate 8,850 downwards.
CCATTTTAAATCCACCCAAATGAGTGAGGTGTGTATAGTCTTTGGAGGCAAGAGGAGGTTCTGCATGAGTATAGTTGGCAACACTATTTTTTCCGCCCATGGCCTCAAACATATCCCAAAAAGCGATACCGCTTTTCTTTGCAATACTTCGTTGAATATCCCGCAATTCAGGAATGGCTTCCATGGTCACCACTTTACCAGCCTTGTTGATACCGCGATCACCCACACTCAATAAGAGAAAGCTCGCATGTGGAAAAATTTCTTTCAGGTTTTTTATAATCGAAACCATTTTACTTGAATACCAGGTGTAGTGAGTTGAATCAGTTGCTGAGGCAACGTTAAGGCCATATTGAAGAATAATCAGTTTATAATCCAAAAACTCATTAAACTGCTTCAGTAATGTAGGGGATAGCCGCGCTAGCGCAATGCCAGAATTTCTTCGCAATGAGAAATTGTCAACATAGACTCCATAATTATCTTCAAAGCTAACGCCAAAGAGATACAGATTTTCTACAGGTGTTACGTGAAAGCGGATGGTTTCAATACCGCGATGAGTGAAGGTCAATTCTTGAATGTGGTTGGAGCTGGAAAGTTTTTCACGGATGACAGGTTCATCGTTGATGGTATATTCAACGGATGCGGATCCATTATTGAGGTAAAAGAGTTTAACCTTTTTAAAGTTCTTCTGAGGCGGAATCTTTCCAGGCTGATAGGTGGCAAAGTTTTCCCTTTCAGGCACACAGGTATACCCAGAAATGCCGATTGGAATATCTTCATTTGTTGCTGTGATTAAGGTATGGGTATTCCATCCTCCGAAGGTGTGTTTTACTGACTTTCTGAAGCCAGATGTTTCTGAAGCCATGGGAACTAAGCCGACCCCATTACCACCAAAAATATGTTGCAGGGTATCTCGAAATGATGCGCTGATAATATCACCTTCAATATAGGAATCACCGAAAAATGCAATGCGTACTTGTCGTTGATGGACTTTATTCATAGCGTCGTAGAAATACCCAAGTATTTTTCCATCACCGCTATAATCTTCAATCCGAACCAGGGATGGGTTGTAGGAATGTTTAGGGCGAGATATACTGTCTGTCGCAGTAATGGAATCCGACAAGACAGGATTTGCAACCAAAGAGGTAGGATGTAAATCACTGAGTAAATCAATTTTTCTGAAGTGAAAAGTTCCGATCGTAATTTCAGGTATTAGTGATAATAGAAGTAAGCCAGCAATAAGGATCGCCAGCACCCAGACTTCTTGCGAAAGCACATTATTCTTAATGTCTTTTTTTGACATTATCTTCAATTAAATATAACCAGCCAACTTATAGGCTAACCATCCTACCCATTCTTTGGTCAACACTTGCCATTTGCTCAACGATTCAATTTTAGGCACCAGTAAATTATCTGGCATGAATCTTCGCTTGTTAGAGAGAAAGTCTACGCTAAACGTATCCGTTTCATAACCCGCTTTTTTGAAGCAAGCCCGTGATCTTCGCATATGATAGCCAGAAGTAATAAGTAGACATTCCTGAGGTTGGTAAATATTGCCAATTAATTTTTTTACCGCCACGGCTGATTGATGCGTGTTGTCAGATTGATTTTCTATGATAAGGTCTTCCTTTGGAACACCCATCATTTGTAAGACCAGGAAAAGTTCATCGGCTTCTTTCGATCGAGCCCTAAGGGTTCCACTGCCTCCTGAAATTAAGATTTTTTTGATATGTCCTAATTTGTAGAGTTGTAGCGTATGGGTCACGCGGTCAGAACTTCGCTGAAAGTAGATTCGGTCATTTGGGGTGAAATTTGATTTGGTTACACCGGTAAGGAGTATACCTACCTGGTAGGACTTCTTCAGTTCGGCAAAAGGAGTTGGTGGTAACTCCCATAATCTCATCACTTCATTGCTTATAAAATCATTTGAGCAAAATATCAAACTCGCTATGGCCGCAATAAACAATCTTCGTTTCCAAACTTGATGACGGATCGCTATTGAAAGGATAAATAGCGAAATGATAATGACCAATGGATTGGCAAGGACCCCGATTGTTTTGGAAAGGATAAAAAACATAGGAATAAATTACATACGTTTTGGTATCGGATTGGAGATATTGCCTAAGCCTTCAATGGCTTTACGTAAGAACTCATAGTATAAGGCGATAGACAGAAATAAAGTCATTGACCAGATAACGCTGAGATTAAAGTATAGGGTATCTACATTGCGATTTAGAAAATGTTTAGACGGCATATAGAATTGGGCATCAAAGTCGACCATGTTGTCGGGGTCAGGATCTTTGTAGATAGGATAAATCTTCTGAACCAGCTTACCTTCTTTTTCAATGATACGGTGTATTTCATTCGTGTTTTTCACAAGTTCGGTGATGGCTTCATTTTGGTATTCGTTACGGAATTCTTCGTATGCCAATTCTTTTTCTTTTGAATTAGTTAAGCGGTTGATTATTTTTTCTTTTTCTCCGTCTGCTTTGTTATACCGGTTTACATAGAACTTCTTCAGGATTTCGAAAAGAAGTTTTGTTTTTTGGAACAATTCTTCACTGTATCGCTCTGCCGTAAAATCATCGGTGTTCAGGAAATCCTATTGACCAACATACCCTAGTTCTCCTTTCAATTCATTTTGTAGGATGGACAAATCAGAAATGACCTTACTGTGGATTTCAGGTATCGCGTTTTTGTAGTTAAGATTAATGAAATCCAATTTGGTTTCAAGTTCGGGAATGAAGTAAATGCGTTTATAATCAGAATGTGCTTTAATTTTATCGAATGAATAAAATAGTTTTTCAAATTTATTGTCTTTATACTGGGCTACCATACTGGCTTCAAAGGCCCAGCGCGAAGCCATGATGTCACCAACGAATGGCACAGTAGCCGTATTTCCTATTACAGGGTTCAGTTTATCAAAACGAACGACCACGCCACTCAAAATAAGCTGAGGGATGAGCAAAACGGGTATTAAAATATAAATGGTGACAGCGGAGTTAAAAGCGGATGAAATATTTAAACCCAATAGGTTGGCAAAACATGAAGTAGAAAACAGAATGGCCCAGTAGATTAAAAACATTCCTTTAATTTCCAGAATTGAATTGCCAACCAACACAAATAGAGTTGTCTGGATAGCAGATATCATGAACAGAATGGCAATTTTTGATAGGATGTAGCTACTTCGGTTAAGGTGGAGAAATTTCTCGCGTTTCAGTATCTTCCTGTCGCGGATAATTTCCTCAGCGCTGACGGTAAGGCCCATGAAAAGGGAAACGATCACACTCATGAAAAGGTAGGATGGCATATTCAGATTCTTGCTGAATACGTAGCCCATTTCAAGTTGGTCATCGATGTTATGGTAACGCACTATAAAGGCGAGTATAAATGCCAGGAGCGGAGCTTCCAGCATGTTGATTAGGATATATTGTGTATTGCTTAGCTTGGACAGTAGGTCCCGTCTTGAAAAAATCAAAAACTGTTTTATTCGTTTTGGAATGCGAAGTGTTGAGTGTGGTTCTTCATTGGAAGTATCAATCGTGCTTGGCTTTATTCTCTCCAGGTACACTTGATTCCATTGTTCTGGAGTAAATTTTCGCTCATCAGTAAAGTTCCCGAACTCATTGATCACTTTAGTCTCTATAATATTAAATATTTGTTCAGGATTAACGTTTCCGCAGGAATGACATTCTCCTTGATCACTGTTGATCAGGTTAATGGTTCTTTTAAAATATATGATTGCGTCCAATGGGTTACCGTAGTAGATCTGATAGCCACCCGTATCCAGAATCACCAGCTTATCGAACATTTTAAAAATATCGGAGGAAGGCTGATGGATAACAGTGAATACAAGTTTTCCTTTGAGTGAGAGTTCTTTGAGGAGATCAATAATGTTTTCAGAATCGCGAGATGACAATCCCGAAGTAGGTTCATCCACAAATAGGACAGCGGGTTCTCGTAATAGCTCAAGACCAATATTTAGTCTTTTACGCTGCCCTCCGCTAATTGTTTTACGGAGTGGCGATCCAACTGTAAGGTCTCTGGTTTCAGATAGGCCTAAATCACTTAACGTTTTATTAACGAGTTCGTTAATTTCCCTTTCAGACAAGTGACTAAAGCATAGTTTTGCAGCGAAGTAAAGGTTTTGATATACAGTAAGATCTTCAATCAACAGGTCATCCTGTGGAACGAACCCAATCACACCTTCCACTTTTTTTGGCGCTGCGTAAATATCAATACCGTTGATCAGTACTTGACCTTGAGAAGGTTTCTCCGTTCCGTTGAGCACATGAAGTAGTGTGGACTTACCTGCACCGGAAGCTCCCATTAACGCCACCAGATTTCCGGATTCCTCCATGATGGTCACTTGTCGAAGCCCAAGCTTTCCGTTCTTAAACTGGTATGAAATTCCGTTGGCTTCGAAGCTAGTGCGTGTCCCTTGATTTTCTTTTTTGAAGTGATTAATTATTTCTCCATAGTAGACTGCATCAGCAGCTTCCCAGCGGATAGTACTGCCCGTTGCAAGTGCATTAATGTTTCCGGATTTTTGGGGGACTCCATTTAGATAGACATCAGAATGGCCTAAGTATTTGAAGTAAAATGTATCAGAGCTTTTTACGTAGAGGATAGAAATGAATCCATCCAGATGTCCGCGATGAATGTGCTTGCTTTGAGATAGGTTATTTTTCAGTGAACTAATGATTAGAATATTCTCGTCCTCTGATGATTCAATGGTTTGCCCTAGCACGTATTTCTCAATCAGGACAAGGTCAGAATTACTAATATTGAATTTCTCGCAGATTATATTCGCCAGCCTTTTTTCACGTTCAGTTATGGTGCCATCAGCTAAGATCACACTCATCAGCTCGATCACGATTACGATCTTTTGCTTTTGTGCAACTTCCTGGTTGATCGAAGTACAGATTTTGGTAATGAGTTCTATTTCCTTCTCCTCAGACAATTTTTCGGAGACTTCCATAGCAAACTCATCGAAAAGTCGAAGTTGACTTTCCATTGCCTTTTTGCTCAGGTGATCAGAAAGAAATACCTGAACATGTTCCCGTTCTTGTTTCGTGATTAAATCTTCTTTTGCAACCAAGGCAAATAATCTCATGATGGCATTTAAAACAGGTTCGCTCATGGTGTAGAGGTGGTTGAGTGAGTTAAAGATAAAGAAAGAAGGGAAACAGAATGCATAAAAAAAGGGGAGAGACACTAGGTCAATCCCCTTTCTTAATTGATTGTCCGTTTAATCAACGATTGACTTTCTCATTTTTTCAATGATGACAGTAATATCGGTAAGGTGCTTGTCGGTTAGCACCAGGTCTGAACGGTTGTTCTTAATTTGTTCTTCAATATTTAAAGAGCGGTAGCTAGCTTGTAAGGATTGAATATCGGAGTTAAGGCTACTGATAGGTTCAGCCTGGTCAATTGAAGCAAGCATTTTAGCCATCTCATCTACTGATTTTTCCTGATTTAAAATAACTTGAATCAATGGTGTCAGGATTAAATTTCTGGCATCATCAGGAAGGATGTCCTTGGGGTAGGTCTTAATAAGCCCGGTTGAGATATAAAGTCCCTCTACAAAACTTCCTGTTAAAAGAAGCGCGGCCAGTCTGTTTTTGCTATCATCTTTCAGGTATTTATCGGTTGATTGTACGGCCTTATCCAAAATATTTGCTAAAGAATCCTTATTCGAGATATTGCTTTCAAAACTCTTTAATACCTGCGTATCAAACGTGCCAATTACGCCTAAATTATCAGCTAATTTCTTAGAAGAGTTAAGGTAATCGATGGCTTCCTGGGTCTTATCATAGGAACTTAAGTATCCAATATCGGTGGTATAAACGCCTAAGTTAAGGGCAGCTTTATCAGGGCGACTTCCATAAGAGTCAGCTTTTTTTCTGTCGTTAAGTAGCGATTGATTGAATTCAGCTCCAGTAGCTTGTAACAAATAAGGTATTTCTGAAGGAGAGGGAATGTTATATACCAAATCTTTAATTTGTTCCTTTAATGATCCTTCTGCCTCTGCGAATTCATTAGAATTTTGAGATTGATCTTCTTTGGAACCACCGCATGACCACAGGCCAAGAACAGCTAGAAAGGACAATAAAGTGATACTTAGACGAATAAATTTCATGGGTTTTATAGTTTAGCGCTCAATTTTAGCACATTTTTCGTTTTCATTGAAGCCGTTTAAATTTTATTTTAATGAAATAACGTAAATATTAACGTAGCGAGGCATTTTTGCCAAATATTAGTCAAAATTGAGGATGAGGCACAAGTCAGCGGTACATATCGCATATCTTATTGACGATAGTGAAGTAGATCTGTTTATTCAAAAGAAGTTTTTAGAACTCTGCACTTTTGCTGAGAGAATAGTGACTTTTAGTTCACCCATTAAAGCCCTGGAGACGCTTCAAACAATATCTCACAATGAGATTCCGTCCATTATATTTTTAGACCTCAATATGCCCTTAATTAATGGTTTTGAATTTTTAGAGCTGATTAATGATCTGCCAGGGGGTATTTCTAAAAAAATCAAGGTGGTTATTTTATCGAGTTCAAATAGTCCTTCCGACAAACTTAGGTCTGAAGAATTTCCTAATGTCATTAAATTTTACAGCAAGCCATTGAATATGGAGGTATTGCAATCACTTAATCTTGCTTTAAAACCCATCCATTAAAGTATTTAACCTCCAACTACTGGCCATCTTTTATGCTTTGCATTAAAATATATCAGAGAAAGAGTAATCAGGATACTTCCTGCAAAGGAAAGAACGTATCCAGTTTGAATGAAGAAATTAAGCCAGCTTAAATTGGAGTTTCCGAACTCTTTGTATAGCAATACGCCAACACTGCATAGATACCCGAATGAATCTGCCAGGTAAATTAAAAAGCCCACCGTACTAACATACCGGAATGTGGCAATCAGGCGGTCGAAGAAGATACTATTGAATTGAATGTATCCGAAATAAAGCCCCATTCCGACTAATACCATCCATACTGGGGCACTGATTAGGGCCTTTTCAAAAGCAAGTGTACTTAATCCAACCGTAACCATTCCTATCAAAACAATGATATGATTAATGATCATGGCTTTATAGTTGTTTTTAATAACCATTAGGCTACCAATCACCACGAGGACAACAATGGTAACAGGCACTTCGGTTTGAGTAAAAATGGATGGCTTATCTCCATAACCCAGTGATTTCCATATTTCGGCTGAAAAGTTGTCTCTGAAATCTCGAAAGGCAGTTAAAAGCATGTAAGTGAGAACGAGCAGGATCAGGCCCGGCAGGAACGTGATCGTAAACTGCATTCTTTCTTTGCCTGTCATCGGTTGACGTTTCGTCCGTAATCTCTCGTCTTCGGAATTGGGAGGTGGAATTTTATCCAGTAACCATAGGAAAAGAAGGAGAGGAGGGAAGAAAAGACAGGCAGATACAAATGGCATCCAAAATTCAGAGGTGTCCCAATTGACCATGATAAAGCCACCTACAGTTTTGGCAAAACCAGCGGAGAAGATAAAGCTAACCGAAAGGCTCGCACCGAGCACTTCAGTATACTTCCTTCCTTCCAGGTAACCGAATACTAACCCCCATACCATCCCTAGCGGCAATCCATTAAAAAAAAGGAAAATAAGATTGTATGGCATTGGTGTGATAGCAAAAAACAGCCAGGAGATGCTGGCAATAGTTACCATGATTAGAATTCCTTTTGCCCTGGCATTGGGTCCCAGTTCGGAAACAATCTTAATGCCAATAAACTTCGAGAGCATATATCCAACCACCTGGCTGATCACCATCCAGATTTTATAATCTACACCCCAAAGTTGAAGACCTTCATAAGTAGCAACACCGAATGTTTTACGCAATGCAAAAATGCAGGTGTATAAGCAGAATGCCGAGATAGAAGTATAAAGTGTAAAATTCAGTGCACTTGTTTGGTTGAGCCAAGTGGTGATTCGCGAAGAAGTAGTTTGCAAGATTTAGCTGGTTTCGGCCAAAGTTATTTTAAATCCATCAATATCCACTTCCTTCTTTTTAACATTAAATCAAGCGAATATAAAATATCACTTTTAGCGTCACCTATATTGAATGGATCTTTATCAAGGAAGAGTGATGCTGCAGCAGTTGATGGGTCGCTGCTAATTTCTTCCAATTCGCTGATCACTTGGTTAGCAGAGGTGGTTAGAGAAACGGAATCCAGTGTAAGCAGCAGATTCTTTAATTCTTGTTCGTAGCGACCGTAGAGTATGTCGTTACCTGCAATTGCACGATCCAATGATTCTTCAAGTGAGAAAATTTTTTTTTCAGTAAATTCCTTGTTCCTATTGGCCTTTCCTTCGTGTGGCATATACCTCAATATATCATCGAAATCCCAGGGGATAATTTCGAATTTATCGGTTTTAGGATCAATATAGAAAAACACCTCGTCGGCATAATCGCCATTCATTACCAGGAAATTGAATGCAATAAATCTGAAATAGGCATCGAGGTTAATAATTTTATCCAATTGCATGGCTAGCGCTTCGCCATTCAGAGAGCGAATACTGGAATAGATCGATTGAAATTGTTTTTTGTATTTCTTTGCTGAAGCTTTATCACCATTTTCGAAATATTCATCGCTGATGGAATGATCGGGTCCTCTCCTTAGCATGTAGGGGCTATGTATTTTATTCCTGGTCTGCTGTGGCTTTTCGATCATCAGATAAATTCCCTGAGGGTTATCATTGATAGAAACGGTACAGTACGTGTTGAATAAGGGAAAAAGTCCAACGGTCAACAAATTGATATTTGACCATCGATTATGCCATAGGTGTTTATCCATGGACAGGTTCAAGAGGTT
>JAHEMS010000476.1 GCA_024643595.1 Bacteroidota bacterium | reverse complement strand
ATACAGCAATATACAGATGGCTATCCCATTTGGTGGCGGAATGAAATATGTGCTCAATCCCAAATATTACATTGCCTTTGAATTTGGCATAAGAAAGACCTTTTTCGATTATCTCGACAATGTCTCTGATGGAAATCCCTCAGTCAAGAATTATCAGTATGGGAATGTCTTTGATAATGATAATTATTTTTTTACGGGCATCACATTAACCTATACGTTTTACGATATCCCTTGTCCGGGAAGTCCATACCGATAATTTAAATTCTCAGGGTCTTCAACTTTTTGGCCATTTAAATCATCCTTTTAGGGCGAAAAGCCACTTTCTTTATCTAACAATTTGTAATGAAGAAGTTTGAAAAAATGGCTATTTTTGCCGCCTTGTGGCATCACTGAAGGAAAATATAGACAAAAATAATTTGCCTACGCACATAGCCGTTATCATGGACGGCAATGGTCGCTGGGCAAGAGGGAAAGGCGCAGCCCGCATTTTCGGGCATCGCAATGCCATACAAGCGGTGAAAGATATAACAGAGGGGTGCCGTGAATTGGGAGTAAAATACCTGACTTTATATGCCTTTAGTACCGAAAATTGGGGCAGACCAAAGGAAGAAGTTGATGGTTTAATGGAGTTACTGGTAAATACGTTGCAAAAGGAAATAAAAACCCTTCATGATAATCAGGTGAGGCTCCAAACTATTGGGGACATCAGTCAATTACCACTGGACTGCCAGAACAACTTGGCAAAAGCCAAAGAAGCCACGCACCAGAATGAGGGGCTTATACTTCAGCTTGCGCTTAATTACAGTGGCCGTTGGGAAATTGTGGAGGCTGCCCGTAAGTTGGGAGAAGAAATTAAGAAAGGGTTGATTCAACCGGGTGAAATAGATGAACATTATTTTGCACAGCATCTGCAAGCACCAGAGGTACCTGATCCTGAATTATTGATACGGACAAGCGGAGAACTTCGTATCAGTAATTTTCTATTGTGGCAAATTGCCTATGCGGAAATATTCATCACGCCAACCTTATGGCCCGACTTTAGAAAAGAAAATTTGTATGAGGCCATTTGTGCATATCAAAAAAGAGAAAGAAGGTTTGGAAAAGTGTTGAACCCCATTGGTTAATCATCCAATGAAGAATTTTATACTCATTGTAATCCTTATAATTTTTAGTGTGGGTGGCACACAGGCTCAGTTCAGAAGCAGGAGTCAATCGCAAACCTCGTCTGAGGCCACGTTGAATTATGCCTCGCCACAGGAATATATCATTGCCGGAATTGAAGTTACCGGGCTTAATGTGCTCGACAAAAATGCCATGATTTCCCTAACGGGCCTTAAGATTGGAGACAAAATTAAAATCCCAGGTGATGGTATTTCTGGCGCTATTCGCAAATTATGGAAACATGGATTGATTGGGGATGCTACCATTTTAATTCAGAAAGTTGAAGGGACCAATGTTTTTCTGGAAATCAACTTAGCCGAAAGACCACGCCTAACTGAATTTTATTTTACTGGAATAAGTAAGGGAAGCCAGACTTCGTTGAAAGAAGATCTCAGTTTGATCAAAGGGAAAATCGTAAATGATGCTACGATTAGAAATGCAGAGTTAAGCGTAAAGAAACACTTTGTAAAAAAAGGATTTCTGAATACGGTGGTTAAAATCACACAGGAGTTTGATACCATTAGCCGCGGTGGAGTAAAACTTAAAATCGATGTAGATCTAAAATCAAAAGTTAGGATAAACGAAGTGCAGATTGTGGGTAATCATGACATCGAAGAAGCCAAACTTAAAAGCCGGTTGAAAAAAACGAAAGAGCATGCAAGGGTGGCTATTCACCGTACGATACTAAGTGAAGTCTTTGCGTTAAAGCCCAGCAAAATTAAGCCTGCCCTGGATTCCAGCCGAAATGTGACCTGGCTTGATATCAAAGAGTTTATCAATAAGAATATCAAGCTCAATATTTTCAGCGGGTCTAAATTCATAAAATCAGAATATGAAGAAGATAAGCTAAAATTGATTGCCTACTACAACACACAAGGCTATCGTGATGCTGAGATACTTTCAGATACGATTATAAATCATGATGATAAAAGCATTAATGTGATCATCAATATATATGAAGGAAGAAAATACTACTTCCGTAACATTAACTGGGTAGGAAATTATATACACAGCACTAATACCTTGAATAAAATTCTCGACATCAACAATGGGGATGTGTATAACAAGGAGATGATCGATAAGAAAACGACATTTAATCCAAAGGGTGCAGATATCAGTGGATTGTATATGGATGATGGATACCTGTTTTTCAGTGTGGTACCTGTGGAGGTGGCTGTAGTCGGAGATTCCATTGACATTGAAATGCGTGTGCGTGAAGGTGATCAGGCAACTATTGATGAGGTAATTATTAGCGGGAATGAGAGAACGAATGATTACGTAATTCGGAGAGAGCTTAGTACAATTCCGGGTCAGAAATTCAGAAGATCGGATTTGATAAGAACACAGCAACAGCTTTCTCAGATGGGTTATTTTAATCCGCAAAAAATTGAACAGGACATTCGACCAAATCCTGCTGACGGAACGGTTGATATCGAATGGAAAGTGGAAGAACAATCAAACGACCAGATTGAATTATCTGGAGGATGGGGTGGATATTATGGATTTGTGGGCACCGTTGGTCTTTCATTTAATAATTTCTCAATGCGCAATGTACCTGATCTGAAAAAGTGGAAACCGCTTCCTACAGGGGATGGCCAGCGCCTTTCCGTTCGTGCTCAGGCAAATGGTAAATCATTTCAGAGCTACAGCCTTTCATTTACCGAGCCCTGGTTAGGTGGCAGGAAACCTCATTCACTTACGGTTAGTTTAAATAAATCCATTTCAAGATTAGCCAATCAAAACTTTGAGTTCACAGATCGGACGTCTCTAAAGCAAAGCGGTATAACCGTTGGCTTAGGGCGTAGACTCGAATGGCCTGATAACTATTTTGTCTTAACCAACTCATTGTCATTCCTGGTTTACAAATACAGCAATTATTTTGGGTCCCTCATTTTACCACAAATTGGTAAAACCAAGGAGATTATGTTTAACACTACACTGGCCAGGAATAGTGTTGATAATCCTATGTATCCATCAACCG
>JAHEMS010000059.1 GCA_024643595.1 Bacteroidota bacterium | reverse complement strand
TACAGGTTATATCAAAGCATGGGTAGGCGGCATTAATCACAAATACTTTAAATATGATCATGTGATGCAAGGCAAGCGTCAAGCAGGATCGACCTTTAAACCTTTCGTGTATGGATTAGCTATGGAGAATGGATATTCACCTTGTCATCCGATGAAAGATATTTCTCCACAATTTAATATACCGGGCCAACCAGCATGGTATCCTCCAAATTCGGACGGAACACGTGGCAGTGGCCAAACGTTTACCATCCGGCAGGCCATGGCACAATCCTTAAACTCCATCACCGCACAAATGATGCAGGCACTAAAGGAAGACAATGTGGTTGAATTCGCTCATCGTTGTGGAATCGAAAGCAAACTGGATCCTGTACCATCGCTTTGTCTTGGAACCAGCGATGTTTCATTATTCGAAATGGTTGGCGCTTACTGCACTTTTGTAAATGGCGGCATTCGTACCGAACCTATATTTCTTACCCGCATTGAAGACAAAAATGGGAACGTAATCGAGAGTTTCAATCCTAAAACGCGCGAAGCCATCAATGAACAAACCGCCTACAAAATGATTTATATGCTTCGTGGTGGCACAGAAGAAGAACATGGCACATCGCTTGGGTTAAGTCGCGAGTTGCGTGTTGATAATGAAATTGGAGGAAAGACCGGAACTACCAACAACGCCTCGGATGGTTGGTATATGGGTCTTACTCACGATCTGGTATCCGGTGCATGGGTGGGTGGTGATGAACGGGCCATTCATTTTCCCTCGTGGGTTTTCGGACAAGGGGGTCAATCGGCAAGACCCATTTGGAATAACTATATGCTTAAATTATATGCTGATCCTTTAACCGGAATTACCAAAGGCCAATTTAAACGACCTGTCAGCGGACTGGATATGACGCTGGATTGTAGCAAACACAGCCTTCCCGATTCATTGGAATTGCACAATGAAGAAGCCTGGGAATTCAAAAATTAATATGAATTTTTCCCGTCAACCAAAAAATTCAAATTCGCTATACAGCGGTAAATTGTAAATTGGAGGCTCAACCAGCCAAGCTACGCCTTGCATCCTGATAAAGTTAAAGATACTATCGCTTCGTTGCCGGAAGCACCTGGTATTTATCGTTATTATAATCGCGATGGAGAATTAATCTATGTTGGAAAAGCAAAGAGCCTAAAGAAAAGGGTTTCAAGTTATTTTAATAAACAATCTCAGTACAATCGAAAAACCGAAAAATTGGTTTCGGAAATCGCTAAGGTTGAATTTACCATCACCAATTCAGAGTTTGATGCGCTCCTGCTCGAAAATAATTTTATCAAGCAAAATCAACCCAAGTACAATATCCTACTAAAGGATGATAAGACTTTCCCTTACCTCTGTATTCTAAAAGAACGGTTTCCCCGAATTATTTACACCCGGAAATACATCCCCAAACAAGGTGAATACTTTGGCCCCTACAGCAGCGTGGTTTCGATGAAAGCCGTTTTGGAATTGGTCCGTCAGCTTTATTCGATACGCACTTGCTCCTTATTACTGTCACCGGAAAACATTAATCAAAAAAAATTCAAGATCTGCCTGGAATTTCACATTGGCAATTGCAAGGGTCCTTGTGAAGGATTTCAACAAGAGACCGATTATCTGGAGGACATTGCTCAGGCACGAAATATTTTGAAGGGAGATCTAAGTGTAGTCGAAAAGGAATTCATCAACCGTATGCAATCCGCTTCGCTAGAATTAGAGTTTGAGAAAGCTGCCTTATATAAACATAAACTGGAGTTGCTTGAGAAATTCCAAACGAAGTCGTTGGTGGTGAACAGAAAACTAACCGACATCGATGTAATTACCATCACTAGTTCCGAAATCAATTCATTCATCAATTACCTACAGATCAAAGAAGGCGCAATCATCTTTTCGAAGAACATTGAAGTCAAAAAGAAACTGGACGAGGCCGATGAAGATATATTGAGTTTGGTGGTTCAGGATCTGCGTAGCACTTATCACAGCAACAATCCGGAGGTTTTCACCAATCTGCCACTCACCGTGAAATCAGATGGCTACGAAAATGTGGTTCCGCTCATTGGTGATAAAAGGAAGCTGGTAGATCTGTCACTTAAGAATGCGCTTTACCTTAAAAAAGAAAAAGAGATTGATCGGGAAGCAAACAAATCCAGGAAAAATAAAGTACTGCATGTCATGCAGGAAAATCTCCGGTTATTATCCTATCCTAAAATCATTGAATGTTTCGACAACTCGAATTTTCAGGGAGCGTCTCCTGTTGCTTCGATGGTACGCTTTGTGGATGGCAAACCTGATAAAAAGGGATACCGGCATTTCAATATTAAAACTGTAACTGGCCCCAACGATTTTGCTTCCATGAAAGAAATTGTCGGCAGACGCTACAAAAGAATTATGGAAGAAGAAGGAGAATATCCACAATTGATTATTGTTGATGGAGGAAAGGGTCAATTAAGCAGTGCTTGTGAGGCTTTGCAGGAGCTGGGTCTTTATGGAAAAATTCCAATAATAGGTATTGCCAAACGATTAGAAGAGATTTACTACCCGGAAGATCCTCTCCCTTTATTGATCAGTAAAAAATCGCCAGCCCTTCTGTTGATTCAACGCATCCGCGATGAAGCGCATCGGTTTGCCATCACCTTTCATCGACAAAAGCGAAGTAAAGCAACTTTTGTAACTGAAATTGAAGAAATACCAGGCATTGGCAAAAAGACAGCTGATAAACTTCTTGCACACTTTAAGTCAGTGAAGAAAATAAAAGAAGCCAGTCTGGAAGATTTGGCGGCGATTGCAGGCATTGCCGCTGCCGAAAAAATCAAACAAATTGAACGGCCGAAAAAATCTATATAGTCAACTAAAATAAATGATCCTTAAGAGCATATAAAAAGTTCAAAGTAAAATTACATGAGGCTTAATTTATGAAAATTCACTCCCTACATATCTTTCTTAACCAATGGAGGCACGATGCCCATATTATACCACGTGAAAGCATACTGATCCGCAATTGATTCAATTGCTTTAGAAAGATTGGACGCACCGTGACCTGACTTTGTATCAATACGGATCAACATTGGATTTGGACCTGCGTTCATTTCCTGAAGGGTAGCTGCAAACTTAAAAGAGTGGGCAGGCACCACACGGTCATCATGATCGGCTGTCGTAACAAGTGTTGCCGGATAATCAGTATTAGGTTTCAGTGCGTGCACCGGTGAATAATTCTTCAAATACTCAAACATCTCTTTTGAATCATCTGCCGTGCCATAATCATAAGACCAACCGGCTCCTGCGGTAAACTTATGATAGCGCAACATATCCATTACCCCTACGGCAGGTAATGCCACTTTAGCAAGGTCAGGGCGCTGCGTCATGGTGGCCCCTACCAACAGTCCGCCATTCGATCCACCAGAGATTGCGAGATATTCATGTGATGTGTATTTTTCACTAATCAGGTATTCACCTGCTGCAATAAAATCATCAAACACATTTTGTTTCTGCAATTTTGTGCCGGCCAAATGCCATTTCTCCCCATACTCGCCACCACCACGCAAGTTTGGCTGAGCATAGACTCCGCCATTTTCCAACCATAAAATGCGTGAAGGACTGAAGCTAGGCGAAAGACTTACATTAAATCCTCCATAGGCATAAAGCCAGGTTGGATTCTTACCATTTAACTCAAGCCCCTTCCTGTAAACGATAAACATAGGCACCTTTGTGCCATCCTTAGTGGTATAGAAAACTTGTATGGTCTCATAATCATCCGGATTAAAATCAATCTTGGGTTGGTAATATAATGCAGATGTTCCTGAAGCAATATTATATCTATAAATGGCCGTCGGGTAAGTGAAAGAGGTAAACGAATAATACAACTCCTTCTCATTTTCTTCAGTACTGAACCCACCGGCAGATCCAATACCTGGTAATTCAATTTCACGGATCAGTTTACCTTTTAAGTCATACTGTTTTACCTGCGTTTTTACATCCACGGTATAATCAGCAAACAAACTGCCTCCACCGGTGGCGGCACTTAATACATTTTCTGTTTCCGGAATAACATCCTTCCAATTTTCAGGAGCCGGCATTGAAAAATCTACTTCGACTACCCGATTGTTGGGAGCATTCAAATTAGTTTGAATCAACAGCCGGCTGCCCTCATTGCCTATCACATCGTTTTGATTGTCAAAATGATTAACTACCGTAACCAGTGCTCCCGCTGGGTCGCTTAAATCCTGAATATAGAGTTCGTTACCGGTCGTGCTCGTGGCGGCAGTTACGATCAAAAAGCGTTCATCTTCAGTAAGACCAGCCCCTACGTACCTGCGCGGATTTTTATCATCACCAAAAATAAGTTTATCCTCATTGCGTGGGGTGGCTACCCGATGATAAAATAACTTATGACTTTGAGTTTTTGCAGTGAGTTGACTTCCTTTTGGCTTCTCGTAAGTGCTAAAATAAAATCCATCATTGCCTCGCCATGAAATTCCGCTAAACTTAATATCTCTTATGGTGTCTTCTAAAATGGTCTTATCAATTGCATTCATGATAATGGCATCAGTCCAGTCGGCACCTCCTTTTGAAATCTGAAAAGCCACCCTGGAACCGTCTTTTGAAAATGATACCCCTGCCAGGCGGGTAGTTGCATCTTTTGAAAATTCATTGGGATCAAGAAATACTTCCGGCACACCATGTTCCCCTTTCCTGCGAAACAGGACATAATGATTTTGCAAGCCCTCGTTCTTATAGAAATAGATATACTCACCTCGTTTAAAAGGAGAGCCTATCTTTTCATAATTGTTAAGTGCTTCCAATCTTTGCTTGATCTGATCACGGTAAGGTATCTTGTCCAGAAAGCCAAACGTAACCTCATTCTGTGCTTGCACCCAATCTTCCACCTGGGTGGCCGTATCATTTTCCATCCAGCGATAAGGATCAGAAACGGCTTCACCAAAATATATATCTACCGTATCTACTTTTGCGGAAACCGGATATTTAGAAATTAATTCAGAGTGAGGTGATTTCGAACACGACATGATGGAGGCAGTAATTGTTACTAAGTTTATTAATAAAAAATATTTCATAACCCGTAATTTGGACGTCAATATTAGCTTTTCTGATATTCGCAACAAAGGAGGATTTAAATAGTAAAGGAATGCGATTAAATAAATAATAGTCTAATTTCATAGTCATTTAAATTATTTTGATTCGATGAAGTCACAAACACTTGCATCCCTAAATACCCTGGCCCTTGTGGGCGTACTTACTGTTAATGCCCTTGCCAATATTCTTCCCATCAATGGGTTGAATACCGGTGAAGTTTCGGCGCTTTATCCCAGCTTATTTACTCCTGCCGGATTTACATTTTCAATTTGGAGCGTTATCTACCTCCTGCTAATAGGTTTTATAATTTATCAGTGGAAGGTTACATCAAAGTCATATTTTAATGAATTATCCCTTTGGTTTTTAGTGTCTTCGGTGGCAAATGCAAGTTGGATTCTTGCATGGCATCACCTCTTCGTGTATGCTTCTGTAATAATTATGCTAGTGCTCATTTTTTCACTCTCTAAAATATTCCAGTTACTTCAATCTACTGATATAACTTCTGGTAGTGAAAGATTATTGATAAAGCTTCCCTTTACAATTTACTTAGCGTGGATTTGTGTTGCTACAATTGCTAATATTTCAATTTTATTAGTTTCATTTTCTTGGGATGGAGGAATATTATCCCCTACTATATGGACGATTACCATGATTAGTATTGCGAGCGTACTAGGAATATTTATTTCAAGACGTTATCAAGAGCCTGCCTTTTTATTAGTGTTAATCTGGGCCTTTTATGGCATCTATGAGAGATGGAAAGGGACTGAAAATTTCACCATCGCTGAAACCGCGCTGATTGAGTTGATCGTGCTATCAGTCTTATTTCTGATTTTTCAGTTCATGAGAAGAATCCCTAAGATATTTAGGATAAAAAAACGCTGATTCCTAAATGGGCAAGCATTAATTTATAATGAAGAATTGAATCAGTTTATGATCTCAAATCCAGTGTATGGCACGAGCACTTTTGGTATTCTAATTCCTTCTGGGGTTTGATTGTTTTCCAATAATGAGGCGACAATGCGGGGAAGGGCTAATGCACTGCCATTTAATGTATGTAACAACTGCATTTTGCCTTCTTGCGTCTTATATCGCAACTTCAGTCGGTTTGCCTGAAAAGTTCCAAAGTTGCTGACTGAACTCACTTCTAACCAACGCTGTTGGGCTGCCGAAAAAACTTCCATATCATAGGTAATCGCAGAATTAAAACCCATATCCCCTCCACACAAAAGTAATTTTCGATATGGCAACTCAAGCTTCTCCAATAATCCTTGAACATGAAGACACATCTCTTCCAATATCCTATCAGAGTCCTCAGGCTTGCTTACCTGCACAATTTCCACTTTGTCAAATTGATGAAGTCGGTTAAGACCACGAACATGGGCTCCCCAACTTCCCGCCTCCCTTCGAAAACAAGGAGTATAGCCTACATTCTTTATAGGCAATTCCTCTTCATTTAAAATGACATCACGATATAAGTTGGTAATGGGCACTTCGGCAGTAGGAATCAGATACAAACCATCTTCGTTCACAAAATACATTTGACCCTCCTTATCGGGAAGTTGCCCGGTGCCATAGCCACTTGCTTCATTCACGACAATCGGAGGTTGCATTTCCTTATATCCTGCATTGCCGGCCTCATTCAAAAAGAAATTAATAAGTGCTCGCTGCAATCGAGCGCCTTTTCCTTTATAAACAGGGAACCCAGCACCGGAGATCTTTATTCCAAGATCAAAATCGATGATGTCATATTTTTTAATCAGCTCCCAATGGGGTAGGGCATCAGGGAGTAATTGAGGAGTATCTCCATGTTGATGCACGTTAATATTATCTTCAGCGCTCTTTCCACTCGGCACAATCGGAGCGGGTACATTTGGAATTTTATACAGCAGGTCCAGCTGTCTCTTTTCAAAATCATTTAGACTTTCCTCGAGTATCTTTATTTTATCCTTATCAGCGGCAACAGCGGTTCGAAGTGCCGTTGCTTCATCGGCTTTGCCGCCTTTCATTAACTCTCCGATTTTCTTTGAATCTACATTCAATTTAGCTTTAAGGGTATCCAGAGTGCCTTGAGTCTCTCTTCGTAACTTGTCATTTTCGAGAATCTGACCTACCAGCAGCTCTGCATCTTTCAAGTTTCTCTTTTTCAAACCATCAATCACAGTAAGGGTTTGCTCTCGTAAGATCTGAAGTGTCAACATAATTACATTTTAAGACAGCAAAATTAGCCAATATTTATTCACTGGATTTGATAATAATCAATTTTGAAGTATACTTGCACTGTCATCGCAGGCCTATCAGGCCATCAACGATAGAAAAAAACCCTGTACTTACGATCTCTTTCAAACGAATCTAAAATGTTTTTTGACTTTTGCTGTCTGCCAGCTAGCATAACACAATAAAAAAATTTCCCTATAATTAATCTTTTTTTAAACTCACATGTATACAATTGATGACCTGAATGTCAGGCTACTTTCAGAATTGAAAGAAATAGCGGAGGGTATGGGCGTAAAAAATGCCAAGAAGCTTGCCAAGCAAGAGCTTGTTTATAAAATTCTTGATACGCAGGCGCTCACTCCTGAAGCGGAGCCAACGGCACCCAAAAAGAATACCCATACCAGTGAAGGCGAACGTAAAATGCGTCCACGAAGAAGAGAAAATGTAGCCCCTGAAGTGGTCGTTGCCCCTAAGGAAGAAGAAGAAAAAGAAATCATTGATGCTGAGTTACCTCCCAACCTTCCTGTTGAAGAAAAAAAGGAGATTTCTACCTTGGATGAAGTTCAAGAAAGTACTCCGGTAACAGAGACGGTGCGAAAAGAAGTGCGAGAGGAAAGAAATTTGCCGAATCCTAATCAAAATCAACAACCCAGAAAAGAGAACCTTATTCGCGATTTCGATGGCGTAGTTTCAAATGAAGGTGTGTTGGAAATTATGCAGGATGGATATGGATTTCTTCGCTCATCTGATTATAACTACCTGGCCAGTCCGGATGATATTTATGTTTCTCCCTCGCAGATCAAACTATTTGGTTTGAAAGTGGGTGATACTGTAAAAGGTCAGATCAGGCCCCCTAAAGAAGGAGAAAAATATTTTGCACTACTTAAAGTTGATAGCATCAACGGTAAAACAACGGAAGAAATCCGTGACCGTGTAGCTTTTGAATACCTTACTCCACTATTCCCTGAGCAAAAATTAAAACTCAGCACCACTCCAGATAACCTCTCCACCCGTATTCTTGATCTATTCTCGCCAATTGGAAAAGGTCAGCGTGGTATGATTGTGGCGCAACCAAAAACAGGTAAGACTGTCCTGTTGAAAAATATTGCCAACGCAATCGCCGAAAATCATCCCGAAGTTTACCTGATCGTGTTACTGATTGATGAACGGCCTGAAGAAGTTACAGATATGGCTCGTAGTGTAAGGGCCGAAGTAATTGCATCTACCTTTGATGAGCAGGCTGAACGTCACGTAAAAGTTGCCAGTATTGTCCTGGAAAAAGCCAAACGAATGACTGAGTGCGGACATGATGTCGTTATCTTATTAGATTCTATCACCCGGCTCGCCCGCGCCTATAATACAGTAGTACCCTCTTCCGGCAAAATTCTTTCGGGTGGTGTGGATGCAAACGCCTTACACAAGCCCAAACGTTTCTTTGGCGCTGCCCGTAAAATTGAAAATGGAGGTTCTTTAACCATCATCGCCACAGCACTTATCGACACCGGATCCAAAATGGACGAAGTTATCTTTGAAGAATTCAAAGGTACC
The DNA here is from genome assembly GCA_024643595.1 of Bacteroidota bacterium. Lineage (GTDB taxonomy): Bacteria > Bacteroidota > Bacteroidia > Cytophagales > Cyclobacteriaceae > ELB16-189. The sequence continues at coordinate 2,900 of JAHEMS010000059.1, read as the reverse complement.
GGCAACATGGAATTACAATTGGATCGTAAACTTTCCAACAGGAGAATGTATCCTTCCATTGACGTTCCTGCATCTGGCACAAGACGCGAAGACCTTCTGATGAAAGAAGAGGAACTTCAACGTGTTTGGATTCTACGCAAGTTTATGGCTGACATGAATTCCGTAGAAGCAATGGAGTTCTTGCAAAGCCGAATGAAAGGCACACGTAATAATGAGGAATTTTTGATTTCGATGAACGGTTAAGTCAATCGCTTTTACATTAAATTGGCTAATAGGAAGTATTTCTATTAGCCAATTTTTTTAGATCGAAGTTGTTAATTCTTTCTCTTTTTCTTCTCATGAAATGCTCCTTTAAACTCGGGGTCTTGATAACGCTTTTGTCTATCGATTTCACGGGCCATTTCATGCGATTCTGTATAGGTTGTTGATGCAATGACAACCTCATCTGGCATTGACTTTACCGGTATTTTCTCACGAATAATTTTTTCGATCTTATCAATGTGATACTTTTCTGAATCCGTGGCTAATGTTATCGCGGTTCCTTCTTGAAAAGCACGGCCTGTACGACCCGTCCGATGTACATAATCTTCATACTGAATGGGAACATCAAAATTAATTACATGTGAAACATTGATTACATCTATTCCGCGCGACGCGACATCGGTAGATACCAATATTCGTAATTTCCCTTCCTTGAACTCATTCATGGCATTGATGCGAGAATTCTGACCTTTATTGGAATGCACCACCTTTACCGATCCTAATTTTTTGCGTTCGATAAAGTGAAAAACATTATTAGCGGATTCTTTAGTGCGCGTAAAAATCATCACCCTGTTGAAGTCATCGCGATGACCAAGAAGGTATTCGAGAAAATTGATCTTTGTAATGAAGTTTGGCACATAATACAATTCCTGGCGAACTTTGGTCGCCACGGTAGCCTGTGGTGTCACTTCAACGCGAACGGGAAATTCAATAAACTCATTCACCAGTCTATCCACCTTTTCCGGGAAGGTAGCGGAAAACAAAAGGTTTTGTCTTTTTGATGGGATGACTTCAAAGATTTTCCGAAGCTGAGGCATAAAGCCCATGTCCATCATCCTGTCGGCTTCGTCCAATATCAATGTTTTAATTTGCTTTACCGGAAGTTCATTGCGAAGATACAATTCCAAAAAGCGACCAGGCGTAGCAATTAATAAATCAAGACCTTTATTAAGTGCCTCAATTTGTGTTTTGGGTCCTACACCACCATATATTGCTACTATTCGTAAATCTGTGAATTTCGATAACAGGGCTGCCTGTGCTTCCACCTGAACCACAAGTTCCTTGGTGGGCACTAAAATGACAGCCCGAACATCGCTGCCTTGGGTATACCTGAGTTTCATAAACAAAGGCAACAGATACGCGGCTGTCTTTCCGGTGCCTGTTTGTGCAATGCCAATTAGCTGTTGACCACCTGAAATTAATGGGATGCATTTTTGTTGAATTTCTGTTGGTCCTTGAAATTCCAATGCGGAAATGGCATCCAACAGTTGCTTGTTCAGTTTAAATTCATTCCACGAAAATGCGCTCGCCATTTATCTTTATCTTTACAATGGTATTCCTACAAGATAATGAACTCTACGTTAATCACGAATGCGAAAATAATCAATGAAGGCAAAGTCTTTGAAGGCGATTTGCTGATTAAAGGACAACATATCGATAAAATTGATTCACAAATAAGTTTCCCCGCCAACCGCATTATTGATGCGGCCGGACATTTACTCCTGCCTGGTGTTATTGACGATCAGGTACATTTTCGCGAACCCGGTCTTACCCATAAAGGCAACATCTTCACTGAATCAAGGGCCGCTGTTGCGGGAGGTGTTACGACTTTTATGGAAATGCCAAATACAATTCCTCCGGTGTTTACTCAGTTGCTTCTTGAAGACAAATATCAAATTGCAGCACGGAGTTCGCTAGCCAATTACTCTTTTTATATAGGCGCTGCCAATGATAATCTTGAAGAAATACTAAAGACCAATTTGAAAAAAGTTTGCGGTCTTAAAATATTTATGGGATCATCAACGGGCAATCTATTGGTGGATGATCCCAAAACGTTAGAAAGTATTTTTGCCAGGTTCCCTTCTTTAATTGCTACTCACTGCGAAGATGAGCCAACTATTCGGAAAAACACAGCTGAATTTAGAGAACGCTATGGTGAGGAGATGAGTGTTAAATACCATCCCTTAATACGCAGCGAAGAGGCTTGCTATACTTCTTCTTCTTTTGCCGTTGAGCTGGCTAAAAAGCATGGGACAAAACTTCACATTCTTCACATTTCCACGGCCAGAGAGACTTCTCTTTTTGACAACCGTATTCCGCTTGAAAAGAAAAAAATTACATCGGAAGCCTGCATCCATCATCTTTGGTTTAATGATCAGGATTATGACCGTTTGGGAATGAGGATAAAATGGAACCCTGCTATCAAAACAGAAAAGGATCAAATTGAAATTTTGAGCGCTGTACTAGATGACCGGATCGATGTCATTGCTACGGATCATGCTCCCCATACCTTGGAAGAAAAAGCAAATAAATATTTTCAAGCTCCTTCCGGGGGTCCATTGATTCAACACAGCCTCGTAGCGATGATGGAGTTTGTTCATCAGAAAAAGATTTCTATTGAGAAAATGGTACAGAAAATGAGTCACAATCCCGCCATTCTTTTTGAGATTGAAAAAAGAGGCTTTATCCGTGAAGGTTACTTTGCGGATCTGGTAATGGTGGACCCCAATCGGTCCTGGCAAGTCAATAAGGATAATATACTGGCTAAATGCGGGTGGTCACCATTTGAAGGAGATACGTTTCATTCATCGGTTATTCATACCTGGGTATCTGGTCACCTTGCTTATAGTCAAGGTAAA
>JAHEMS010000058.1 GCA_024643595.1 Bacteroidota bacterium | reverse complement strand
TGTTGTATAACCATAATACCATAAGCCTTTTGTTTCAGATTCTATAATATAAACGATGTGCATAAAGTAAAAACGGCAATCAAATTTGATTGCCGCTGGTCGAGATGAGAGGATTCGAACCTCCGGCCTCCACGTCCCTAACGTGATGCGCTAACCGGGCTGCGCTACATCTCGAATTTATCACCGGTCCCAGCCATTGGGAGAACTATTTTTACATTGGCTCGCCTAACTTAGGTACTCCATAAATTTTGGTTGCAATATTAAAAAAATTAAGTGAATCGAAAATGATAAAAACACCTGGACTATTTCTTGTTTGCTTTCAGGTCCCTGACAAATTTAGCCCAGTTAAATGGATTCAGGAACGGGTTTGTCCGGGGCATAAATTTATCCTGGGCAGAGGTCGACCACTGATCCATATAATATTTATAATTCGCTGCTCCATCCATCGGAGTGGTTTTTAGCATCAATGCCAATAGTTCCGCATTCAGGTTCCTGCTGTCATAACCACGCTCATCCATGGGTACATTCAGCGCCAGCACTGCTTCTTTAAAAACTTCTTCTGTAGGAAATGGCATAATCTGAACTTCCTTGAGATAGGTTACATCAGAAACCATTTCTACGATTATTGTCAGGAAATCATTGGCATTTTTTGGAACTATGTAATGCTGGCGTTTATACCCGACCGAGCTGATCACAATACTATCGCCTTCCAAGACAGGCATGGAAAAGAATCCAGCGGGATTCGTGCTGGTGCCCCTACCCGCCTTTGGCACATATACATGCACGCCAGGTAATACCTGAATACTGTCACTGATAATACCTGATAATTGTATAATCCGCCTTTTGTTTTGGGCTTGCAATGATGAGGCGGAGAACACCAAAAATGCCGCAATACATAAAAACAGACCTAAAATTTTCCTCACAACGCTCAAAATTTACCTTCAAAGATATAGATTCAACTGATTTATGCCTAATTGAAAATAGCTTACTCCACAAGCGGTTTTTGCTATCTTGCATGCCCCTCTTATGCGGTGGCTTCAAGACCTCAATTATGAGACTAAAACATTTTAATATTGACATTGGTGCGCAAATATTCCTGGCTTGTTCAGATACTTCCCGCCTGCGTATTTTAAACCTTATTCTCCTCAATGGAGAAATGTGCATCACCGACCTGGAACATATTCTTGAATTCACTCAGACCAAAACTTCGCGGCATTTACTCTACCTCAAAAATTCGGGAATACTCACCTCTCGAAAAATAAATCAATGGGTATTTTACCAACTTAAAGACGAAGTATCCGACATCACCAGGCAAATTTTTCAATTTCTTAGAAAGGATCCCGTTATGCTAAAAGACCAACAAGTATTCGAAACTCTTTACAGCAATCGGGAGTTATCCCTAAATAAACTGCAAATAAAACCAATTAGTCATTCTTCATAAAAGCCCAATCGCTAAACAGCTCTTCAAAAAAATATCGTTCATGGGCAATCAAAATAAAGTATTCGTTAATGAAATCATATAGTTGCATTCTGTTCGATCTCGATCATACACTCTGGGATTTTGAAACCAATTCACATCAAACACTTCAGGAATTATATCACTACTATGAAATTGAAAGTAGAGGAGTAGAATCATTTGCTTCTTTTTACAACACGTTTGTAGAAATTAATACCCGGTTATGGGAACTTTATGATCTTGGAAAAATTACCCGGGAAAAAATCCGGTTTGAACGTTTTCATGGCATCCTATCCCATCTTGGGGTTGAAGACAATGAATTATCCCTTACCCTTTCGGATGAATACGTTTTGCGTTCGCCAAAAAAATCAGGCCTCATTCCTAACGCCCTTGAAGTGCTTGAATACTTACGCCCACGCTACCCGATGACCATTGTAACTAATGGCTTTGAAGAAATTCAGTATACAAAAATGGCCTCATCAGGCCTGACATCGTACTTCAAAAATGTAGTTACATCAGCCCGTGCGGGTTATAAAAAACCAGCCAAAGAAATTTTTCAATTTGCCTTAACCGAAGGTGGATTTGAAGCCCATGAAGCGATAATGATTGGCGATAACCTGCTTACGGATATTGGAGGGGCACATAACGCTTCTGTAGACACGATTTTTTTCAATCCCAATAAAATTCAGCATGAAGAAAACCCCCGTTATGAAATTCATGATCTGAAACAACTTATGGAAATTCTTTAAACCGGGCATAATAACTAATTTTGAACCACTTATAAACTCACAAAATATAATAATATGTCAACCGGATTTTTTCACATACCTGTACCCAAAAACGAACCTGTATTATCCTATGCTCCCGGCAGCAAAGAACGTGTCGCCTTAAAAAGGGCATTGGCCGAAGCACGGGCAACAGTCCTGGATGTACCCATGTATATTGGTGGCGAAGAAGTGCGCACTGACAGCAAGAAAAAACTTTCACCTCCTCATGACCATCAACACGTGCTGGGTTATTTTCATGAGGGTGACAAAAGTCATGTTGAACAAGCGATAAATGCAGCCTTGGCTGCCAAAGAATTATGGGCTAATCTAAGTTGGGAAAATCGCGCTAGCATTTTCTTAAAAGCAGCTGATTTACTCGCTGGTCCCTATCGTTATAAAATAAATGCGGCGACCATGCTGGGGCAATCCAAAAATGCTTTTCAGGCGGAAATTGATGCCGCCTGCGAACTGATTGATTTTCTGCGATTCAATGTCCACTTCATGGGTGAAATTTATCGTGACCAACCGGAATCATCTACGGGCGTGTGGAATCGTATTGAGTACAGACCTCTCGAAGGATTTGTGTTTGCCCTTACTCCTTTCAACTTCACAGCTATTGCCGGAAACCTACCCACTAGTGCTGCACTCATGGGGAATACGGTTGTTTGGAAGCCGGCCAACACGCAGATCTATGCAGCCAATGTGATCATGCAGGTACTGAAGGAAGCGGGTTTGCCAGATGGTGTTATTAATCTAATTTATGTAACCGGACCTAATGCAGGCGAGGTAATTTTTAATCACCGCGATTTTGCCGGTATTCACTTCACCGGAAGTACCGGTGTATTTCAAGGCATGTGGAAAACCATTGGAGGCAATATTCATAAGTATCGTTCTTATCCCAGGATTGTTGGTGAAACCGGTGGAAAAGATTTCATCATGGTACACAAGAGCGCTAATGCAAAGGAAGTTTCGACGGCCATCGCACGGGGTGCCTTCGAATATCAGGGACAAAAATGTTCTGCTGCATCGCGCTGTTATATTCCATCGAATCTTTGGGAAGAAGTGAAAAAATACCTGATTGAAGATTTAAAAAGCTTTAAGATGGGCCCTACCGAAGATTTCGGAAATTTCATTAATGCGGTCATCGATGAAAAAGCGTTTAACTCAATTACCGGATACATCGAGAAAGCCCGTGAAAATCCAATGAATGAAATTATTGCGGGAGGAAAATATGATAAATCAAAAGGATACTTTATCGAGCCAACTGTGATTGTCACGAAAGATGCTTCTTCATTGACGATGTGTGAAGAAATCTTCGGGCCTGTATTAACCGTATATGTTTACCACGAAGAAAATTTTGAGCAAACCCTTGAGTTGGTGGATAGCACGTCACCATATGCGCTCACCGGATCAATTATCGCCAAAGATCGTTATGCCGTAGAGCTGGCGACAAAAAAATTGGTTAACGCGGCTGGTAACTTTTACATCAATGATAAGCCCACCGGCGCGGTGGTCGGACAACAACCTTTTGGAGGGGCAAGAGGGTCAGGCACGAATGATAAGGCTGGTGCGAAAGTTAATCTGTTGCGTTGGGTGTCCATGCGCACCATTAAAGAAACGTTTGTAACACCAACCGATTATCGCTATCCATTTCTGGATAAAGAATAAGTAATTCTCTGAACCACTGCATCACAACATTTTTGAAGACTTACCCAAACTGACTGTGATGTGATGGTTTAAATCGTGCTCACTTTATAGAAATCTTATTCTCCCCAGATTTTAATTCAATCGTTTTCCCATTCCATTCCAGTTTACCACTGATGTCATGTGGAAGAATTACTTTACCGGTAAGCTGATTTCCTTCTTTAATAAAATCTACCTGAAGGTTTCCGGCCCAATGTGGAATACTTCCCTGAACCTTATCCAGCGACTGCATAAGCGGCCGTATCTGCACAGATTTAAATCCCGGTGTGGAAGGTTGAACACCGGCAAACGTAGCCAGCATTTCATAATTCGGGCTGGCACTCCAGGCATGACATTCACTGCGGGGATGACCTTCCGGAAAAGTGCTTAAACCGAGAGAGATAAGTTCTTTCCATTTAGAAAGAAGATTTAGATAAAGGTCTCCGGCTTGCGCCTGATTCATGGCGCGGGCAAGATAAAAGTCAAAATACAAAGTCGTTGGTATGATATCTTTGGCATCCACTATTCGTTTTACGAATGCATGTTGGTCTTCCTTTGGTATCACGCCGCTCAGCACAGCCATAATATTACTATGCATACTGAAGTGTTTTTTATCAGGTGTATCCGCATATAACTGACGATTTGCATCCCAGGTTTGTTGCTTCACAGCACCCTTCAACTGTTCACTGAGTTGTGAATATTTCTGAGCTAATTGGGGTTCATTGTAATAGGCAAATAGCTCAGCGGCCATATCGAGTGTATAGGCATAAAATAGTGAATTGGTGGTCAGTGTTTTGGTGGAACTTTCCTGCACAATTTTATGTGTAGGGAAAGTATGATCAAAAAAATCCCAATAGGGTTGTTCTGTCATCATCTTATCTTTGGTTACGTACTGCTCGAAATGCTCCAGTACCATTCGGATTCCAGGAAGAAATGATTTCACAAATGCAGGATCATTACGGTACATAAAATAGTCGTGGACCATAGTTACCCATACCAGTGAATAGTTAGGAATATATTGTGCCAATGAAGATGGATAACGACTGTATGTCAATCCATCATATGATAGCGACCAATGTATTTGTTCCAAAGCATTGCGGGCAAGCCGGTCATCCCCTGCCACGTAATATGATACGAGCGCCTGTATGCGTGTGTCACCCACATATTGAAGTCGCTCCCAATAAGGACAATCTACATAGGTTTCATACGCACACAATCTCGCGGTATGCCAACCGATATCAAAGACTTTGGAGAGGCTGGTATCGCTGGCCGCAAAGGAAGCTTTTTTCTGAAAGGGATAGCCCGTGAACCAACTTCCGAATTGCTCCAGTATAAGGGGCTCATTTCCCGTGGTGATATTGAATTGTACATAGCGGAAAGTGCGAAACGAGAGGGTCGTAAATTTTCTTCCTGTCGCACCATCTGGTTGAAAGATATCGTAAACTCCATGAATTGATTTTCCATTAATCGAATCGCGATGTCCTTTGTTTTTGATGTCGTCAAACAATGCTTCAGCATAGATCGCTTTGATTTGGCCTCCCTTACCCTTTGACACAATTAATTCTGGATAAGCGGTAGTTAATTGTTGCTGATCCAGTAAGATTGAACAAGTGGTGCCCGCGGGTATGGTGATCGGGAATTTTCTTGACGAAAGGGAAATACTTTCACTTCTTCTGATAACTCCCCCCGCCTGATATCGATACTCCATCAGTGGAATTGATCTTGGCACCAGATCCCAGGTGGCATCGCCAAAGCCGGTAACCCCAAAAGGTGCACCAGTCTCCGTTGCTGTTGGCTCTTTCCATGCCTGGTCATCGAAGGTGGCAGACTCCCATCCCCATGGATATTCCGCACCGTTTACTTTTTCCATCGGACCCGCGGCATAGTATTGATAAAAAATAGAGGCATCTCCCGGTTTAAACACAATCGGAGTCACCGCGGTATTGGTAACATATTTCCACGATGTGTCAGTATTCACAACCGATGAGGTAGCATCATCACCCTGAACAATGAGAGCCGTACGTTTACCCATAATATAAACCGGAGCAACATCAGACCAATTGACTACCTGCACTGCGATGACGTTAGTGCCTGCCTTCAAAAACCTGGCAACATCCAGCGACTCAAATCGCCAATGATGAGTGTCACTGATTTGCGGGCCATCGGTAATATAGTTTCCATTAACAAAGAGTCGGTAGCGATTATCTGCCGATATATGAATGACAAACTGAGAAGGTATGTTGTTCAGTGAAAACGATTTTCGAAAATGATATACCCCAAAATGATAAGGGTTTTCCTTCGCGGTAATCCATCGCGCCTGCCAGCGCATAGAGGCAATATGGGCATCTGGTGAAACTAACTGCTGAGACTGACAACGGAGGATGGGCAGGATCAGAAAAAAGAAAATGGTGATCGTTTGTTTTTGCATGATTAAAGATAAAAAGCACTAATCAAATAATAACTGATTATAGTCAGCAAACAGGAAATAGCCCATTACAGACTGTCTCGCCTTACGGTCATTACCTGGCGAGAATAGTCTTCTCTCTTAGTCATGATTTGACTAATTATAAATTTCAATTAATGGTTCACTTCCAATCGTTTGTCATTTTCTCTTGCTTTCTGGATCTCATCAGGATCATCCAGCTTAGGAGAAGCTTTCAATGCTTCCCAGTCAAAATGCACATCCAATGGATCGAGCGCCTTTTGCGGATCAAAGACACGCGGATCGACCGGCAAAGCATTATAAGGCGTGAAATCAGGGTCACCGGTAAAGCAGTCGCTCATGTCTGTCGCACCAAAATCATACTGATTGAGATAGGGCAATCCCAATACATTCCAAAAGGTTTTAAATATTGATCCAAAACTATAATGCTGATGGCTGTTGAAATTTCTCTTCGCGTATGGTGAAATAATCATAAGTAAACTACGATGCGCATCGATGTGATCTCGACCACCCTGAGCGTCATCTTCCGTCACCACGATCATCATATTTTTCCATTGCGGGAGATGGCTGAGGTATTCCACCACCCTTCCCAAAGCCAGGTCATTATCCGACATATAACTTTGAAAGAAAGGGAAACCGGCATAGGCCCGCTCACCAGCTCCATGATCATTTAATAATTGCAAGGTAAGGACTGGGGGCAAGTCCTTTTCTTGATCGATGAACTTCGCATTGATCTCTTTGATAAACATATCAGTACGATACTGATCCGGTATGGCCATGTTGTAAGTAGGGAATATTCTTGAGGTGCGATTATACAAAGGACCAGGTATTGGATAATTCACCAGGTAACGGACACCACCTTGCTTGAACGTGGAGTCAGCAATGCTTCCGCCAGCAAATTCAACTCCAAATCCAAAGTTGAAAAACTCAATTCCGTTGCGTTCCATGTGTTCCCACATACTGCCATGCTGATTATAATCTTCCGGGTAAATGGCACCAGATGATCCCGTCATTCCAAATTTACCTGGCGCATTGGAATTTTCCTTCAGACTACGTTGCCCTCCATAAGCGGCAGCTGTGTGCGTTTCAACCCATTCGTTGGGGTAGGTGTTTGTAAGCCAGCGGTGTCCATCAGCAGAAACATCGGCATCGACATAGAAATTATCACTCAAGGTAAATTGATTGGCCAACGCCAGATGATTTGGCATCACGGTGACATTTTCTACCATGGAAGTTTTATTCCGATTGGTAAATGTTTGGTTAGCACCAAAGCGGGCCATGGATGGATCTCCCTTCCCATTGTCCAGCTGACCAAATACTTCATCGTAGGTGCGATTTTCCTTTGAAATAAATACGATATACTTAATGGGAGATTCTTTTTCGCGTGGATAAACCGGGATTGGATTTTTATCTGCTGATTTGACTACCTCTTTAAATGCGAAATTATTGGCGATTACTTTTTCAGTGAGTGATTTCAAATCCTCATCCTTAGGCAAGTCCATCACAGAAACTGTTCCGAGCATGAGTGAGCCGATGTAATCCGAACCTTTTCCCTGATGAGATGCCCTAAAATCGTCTCCGCCATTAGGCCCACTGCCATAGCCCTTGGCATTGGCAACAATAAGTTGTTTTCCATTGGGTGCAATTTTTACTTTGGACGGAAACCAACCAACAGGGATATGGCCTATTACAGTTTGTGAAGCTACATCGATTACACCCACCGCATTAATCCCTGCTTCAGCAACAAATAATCTTTTCAGATCTGGTGAAAGCGTGAGGCCAAAAGGGATCACGCCCTTCAGGTTGCCCAAACGCTCATCCAATTTTAACTCAATGGTGTTAATTACTTTTCCCTGCTGAGCATCGATTACCGAAATGTTATCGTTGTTGCCATTAGTTACAAATACAAATTTATCGGTAGCCACCAATGAATTAGGACTTGATCCACCCACGGCTACAATTCCCTCTTTCTCTTCACCGACTAAAACACCTGTTTTAATTTTTGAAACTACCTCTGGAATTTCTTTCGCGATATCGATAGCCCATATTGAAAAAGATTCCGGCACATTAGGATCACCCAGGCCGGCTGCTTCAACGGAATCATTTTTAATTCCCTTTTTCATCTCCTCCGAGCCATAGCCATAAACAGGAAATTTAGCGGCCGTTTCCTTCGCTCTTTTTTTATCCAGTGATTTGAGATAGCTGTATTCAAACAAACCCACGTTGGCAACATATACTGTTTTCTCATCGGGTGACAACGCTATTCCATACGGATAGCGACCAGTCCTTACATGCTGGATAACCTGATTGGTTTTAGTGTCAATCACCAGCATGCGAAAGCCGATCTGATCCACTGCATATAAACGCGAACCGTCTTTATTCAAAATCAAGTCTCCGATATAAGCATCGTTGTAATCCGTTCCGTCAAACGATTTGCTGCAGTTGATCTCGTCTAACTTTTTATAGGTATTAATATCAACTACATAAATTTTATTTTGCTGCCCTCCGGCTACATACACTTTGTTTCCATCCGGCGAAATAGCGAGCCCCATGAATACTCCCTTAAGAGACTCTTCTTCTTCCTCCTCTTCATCATTATCATCATCGTCATCTTCGTCTCCATCATTGTTTGTATCCGGTATCTGCCTTACCTCGGTATTTTGCTCGTTAAATTTTTTTATGATAGAAATTGAAAAGGGTCCGGTACCGGAATTGGAGGAGATAATTGTATTTCCATCCGGGCTTACCGTTAGACCGAAGGGATGAGGAGCCACCGTAATTTGCTTGCCGAGAGGAGTAAGCCGCCTGCCGTTGGGGATCACCGTGGTCCCATCCCGATTGATTTGGGTGTAGCGACCTTCAGCTGGTGCTGAAGCAATCCATGTTGTTGACTGTTTATCTTTTATCGAACAGGATCCCAGGATAATTATCAGGAGTAAGAGCAGGTATCGCATAACATTAATTTATTTATGCAAAATAACAGCGTAATATCAATTGATAGCTACCGCTCGAAGAAGTTACTCCGCTTCCGAACAAAATAATTCTGAATGCGGTGAAACAATCAGACGTAGTGATTATTCAATTCGCTATTGAATCTCACGGCTCTCTTTATACCATTTAATATTTCTCGAAAAATACATCAGCAGGCTAATAATCAGGAATAACCCTACGCTCCCAATCAATAGCGAATAATCCTCGGCCTGGATAATTACGAAAATAAAAATGTAGAAAAAGGTCATGAGTCCGGTAAATAAAAATGTGACTGGCTTTCGCCTTAAAAAAGTAGACGCATAAATACCCACTAAAATAGTGGTGGCGATCGAAGCGATCACATAAGCCATATTATACCCAAGCTGTTCTGACAACGAAAGCAAGAGGGTGTAGTATACAATGAGCGCAATCCCTATCAATATATATTGAAAAGGATGAATCTTAATTTTGCTGGTGATCTCTACCAAAAACAAAGCGGTGAACGCCAGTATAATTATCAGGCCATCATATTTAGCGGTGCGCATACTTTTCTGATATTGATCAGCAGGAATTAACAAGCGAACCCCAAATTCAGAACCGCCCAATGTTTGCTCGGTATCAATCCACTTTTGCGCAAAAGGCCTGTTGAATGACAATACTTTCCAGAGCGCGGTAAATCCGGCATCGTCTACGGAACGCTCGGCCGGTAAAAGTTTGCCTTCAAAACTTGGCGATGGCCAGGGGCCAGATAAATTCACCTGCGTAGATTTACCTACCGGCACAAAATAAAGGCTTTCACTTCCTTTCAAACTTAAGTTCATCGAGAAGCGATTGATAAAATCTTCGCGCGTCTTCCAGTTCAGGGGCACAATAATCCCACTTGTCAATGAAATATTTTCTGATGCCACAGCCAGATCTTCCTTTGAAACCGGGCTGGTTGCGAATTGATTGATGCGGATACCGGTGTTGCTTGAAGGCTCAGCCATAAATTTATTGCCTCCACTTTCAATGACCGGATTGGCATCAATGCCTCTCAAATCAGAAATGCCGTTGACTAACATCGCTTCCTGCCAGTGAACTTGATTATCAGGAATATTCCATACACTAAAATCAGGTGTAACGAATTCGGCATCCAGCTGTATAGTAGATTCATAGACGGCCACATCAAATATGCCGCGCCTTAGTTTCTGTGGTGTCACTTTACCGGTAACCATGAAATTCTCCGGCAAGAAATAAGCTTTATGTTTCGATTCGATAATATCTTCAATCTGTTTATTGTTATCCCATCGCTTCAAGACCTCAATTTTTGTAAAAGGGATAACCAGAACTGGCCCTGACAGTGTTTGTCCTGCAGACCATTTGTCGGACACTTCTCGGATGACGTCCGCGGCGCGTGCTTGTCGCTCCTTAATGATTCTTTCAATCCATGTAGTCGGAATCATGAGGATGAGAATTAGTATGCCAATGGATAATAATTTAATCATGACCGATTCGGTAAGCCATTGATTAAACCGCTCAATTAAGTGGTGCGCTGAACTAGTTTCCATAATATTTAATTAAAAGTACTTTGTATTTAAAAGTTTATGATCAAAAAAAACTTTGGTCACGTGTTTGATCGGTTACTGTGGATCGCTGGTGTGCGCTGCTGTATGAGAAGCAATCCAAAATAAAATGGTAATAGCCGAAGCGAAGTAAGGAAAAATTCCATACAGGGTATCCGAAACAGAATGCGAGTTCCGGTCGATAGCAATAAAAACAGTAACACAGAAAAATAGGATTCCTGCTGTAATTACGATTCCTGCGAAAGAGGTAGGAATATAAATCCAACCTGCCTTTTTAAACCATTGTAGTTTCATTGTGATGTTGATTAAGTTTTTGATAATTATAGTTCCTTCTTTTATTTATTTTCTCTGTTGCCTTATTAATTCCTCCAGCGCATCCAGATGCTTCTTAAATGCACTCCTGCCGCGCTCAGAGATCTTATATCGTGTATTGGGTTTTCGGTCAACAAACGATTTGGAAACGGATATATACTTTTCACGCTCCAATGCCTTAAGGTGAGTTGCCAAATTGCCATCCGTGGTTTCCAACAATTCTTTCAGGGCGTTGAAATCATAATATTCGTTGGCCACCAACACGGAAACGATCTGAAGACGTAAGCGATGCTCTAATGTTTTATCCAGATTTTCGAACGGATTCTTCATGCGTCATACTTCTTATACATCATCGTGCCGTATACAATGTGCAAGACGCCAAATCCAAGAGACCATATAAGCAAGGTAAATTCCGGAAGGAAAGAGGAGATTATTCCTAAACCAATTTCACAATAACCCAGATACCTGATTTCGTCATAAAGATTGGGACCAGCATTGATGAGTGCTAGACCATAAAAAATAAGTGATGCAGGAGCAGCCATTTCATAATGTCCGCTTACTAAGAGTGCGGTTATAAACAATCCTCCGG
>JAHEMS010000475.1 GCA_024643595.1 Bacteroidota bacterium | reverse complement strand
CATATTCCTGGGCGCCATGATGGACCTAATCCCTGAGTCAATCGTAATTGGTGCGGGATTTAATGACTTTAGTTCTTATCACTATACCTTTCTCGCAGCCGTGTTCCTCGCTAATTTTCCGGAGGCTATGGGCAGCTCCAACGCCATGATTACTGCGGGCTTCAGCAAAAGAAAAATCTTCACCTTGTGGGGATTTATGATCATTACAGGAATAATTGCCTCCATCATTGGCAACGTCTTTTTACATTCCGCATCACCCATTATCATTTCGTTGGTAGAAGCAATTGCCGGTGGTGCAATTCTTGGAATGGTGGCATCCGTGATGATGCCTGAAGCTTATGAAGATGGAGGATCTGAGGTCGGGTTGGCCACCATCGCGGGATTTCTCCTGGCTTTTTTGTTTACCTTAATTTAAGGTTAGTCCATACCAACTCCCAGTTGATGGTCAACCAGCTTATGCGCCAACATCTCCAAATCTATACCAACGATTTCTCGATTTGCATTGATTGCTTTTTCTACCATTTGTGATGGCAATTTATTAGCACCCCAGTATGCTCCAAGGATAGCACCCGTAACGGCGCCCACCGTATCGTTGTCCCGTCCGAAGTTGGTAACAAATTCCATGGCCATCGAAAAATCGCCACCAGAAAATTCCAGGGCTGTTAAATTGATCAGGTGAATTTCACCCGCATGAAAAGGAACGTCCTGTAAATGGGTCTCCAGTAGTGCGTACGCTTTTTGCAGTTGAACATAAGACAATCGGCCATGTTTGAAATTGGATGGCAGTTTCAAGGCAGATGGTATATCTTTTTCAGTAAGGGCATGTGCTTGCGCTGATATGTACTTTGATTGTTCAACAGCTTTATAGGCCATTCTGCCAATCAACCGGCTGCTGAAATATTTTTCAGGATCAATTTCTCTGGTTAGCAATGTGATCTTATCGAAAGAAACTCCAGGCTCCATGGCCTTTGAAACATAGGCTGCCGTTAATGCGGTTATATCCTTTGCATACCCAATATCAAAAATGGAAAGATCAAAAGCTTGTCGATAACTTTTCTCTGGATTGGCTGCAAAGTAAGCCCCGATCACAGGGGAATAAAGCATTCCGGCACAACTCATCTCACCTCCATAAAATTTACTTAACCGCTTGTTGTATTCGATCAGATCTTTATCAAGGAATGGCTTCGCCACCCGCACCCACTCTATCAACCAGGTGAGGTGTGAAAAATTCTTATCAATCGTTTCATAATCATCTGACTCCTTGCTAATCCGTTCTTTTTCGAGGTCGTAACTTGCAATGATGTGAGCGACAAAATCAAAAGGATTCAAAGAATCTTGCAACTGAGTCAACACATATTGAATACCAAGGTATTTCCAACGTGTGTCATCGGTTGTACTACCCGCTGGCATATTCGTTAACCAGGGTCCTTCAGGCGATTGCTCACGAACCAACAGGTCGAGGCTATCAATATAGCCTTTTTGTGTATCAATGGATTTGCGATCCCACATCTCGGTGGGGGCCCCCATTGCATCACCAATGGCAGAACCCACTAACATGCCCAACACTTTATCATAATATTCATCGCGGCTCAGCGAAAAGGATTTCGTTGTTATGGATTGAGCCGATGCAGATGGCTCAGGAAAATTTTCCTTGGTGGATGGATTAGTACAACCTAGAAAAATCCCAATTGAGAATAAATAAAAAAAAAGCTTCATTACTATTTTACAATATAGGTGTATGCTTCCTTCAACAAACTGTCCTTTTCTGGCAGGCTCAGGTCCAATGGCAATTGGGCTAATCCGATTATTCTTCGCATAATTTCAATACCTGTAAACTGATAACACATATTCCAGTCAAAATGAGTTCCGGCCTCATAGTTGGTCATCACGTTATCAATTTGCTCACGTGATGCCTCACTCATTTTCAAGTGAGCAATAAAAATACCCAACTCAAATTCTTTATTCCCAACAAAACTGAATTCAGGATCAATGATATTCACTTTATTTTTTACGTTAAGCCAGCTCCCAGGATAATAGTCGCCGTGCAAAAGGGTATGACCTTCCGAAAGGTAAATATCTCCGAGGCTCTTCACTTTATGGATAAAGACCTGATCGGTCTTATAAGTGCGTGAAATTTCAAGAAGACCTCTCTGAACCTGATCAAGGTCAAACCCATTATCCTCCATAAATGGATAATTAAACAAGTGTTCATAATTAAGCTTGCGCAGCGATAAATTGTTAGAATAGCCCTGTAAGCGCTCAGGCGGGATAGCATGTAACACATTTAAAAATTGTATCAACTGCTCCAATTCTGATTGATTAAGATTTCGTCCCTTTTGATATAAAAAATTGAAGTCACTTGCCTCACCAAGATCTTGCAATACGATCAGGTAATTTGTTTTGTCCAAACCAATGAGTGATGGCATGGACGTGCCGAGGCCTTCAACATCCTGAATTGTTTTATAAAATTCAGTTTCCACAAATACTCTTTCCTGTGGCGCAGGTATGTGGGGATACTTCTGAACGTAGGGATTTGCCTGCTTAATAATAATGTTTCTTTTCTGTGTATAAATACGAGCAACAAAGTTCATATTGCCCTCACCCGGTTTTTCAATACTCAAAACATTTTCATCGATATGAATGAATCCCTGCTCTCTCAGGTAGGTTTCAAACTCTTTCAAACTTGTGTGAAAACTAAAGATCATTTATTAAAATTTTCGGCAAAGCTACACGTGAAATGACTGCTTGCCATACCGGCTGAAAAAGAATTAAAATTCGATAAAATACTTATGAAACAGTCAACAGATTCTGGGCAACTGTTCACCGGGCAACATGTTCACTACTCTTCTTCCACCAATTTTACTTTGTAAGATAACCTGACCGGGATGATTTGCAGTTACCTCGCCAATAACAGCGGCTGTATTAAATTCCTGTTTCAGAATTTTTAATACACTATCGGCTGAAGCGGATGATACAATGGAAATGAAAACGCCCTCATTCGCAACATATAAAGGATCAAGGCCCAGCATTTCACAAGCACCTTCTACCTGTTCATCCATTGGAATTTGTTTTTGAATAAGGTCAATGCCTACGTTCGCCTGCCTTGATATTTCATTCATAACGGTGGCGATCCCGCCCCGGGTTGGATCCCTAA
>JAHEMS010000474.1 GCA_024643595.1 Bacteroidota bacterium | reverse complement strand
ATACCCATTATTGAGCATACCATTTAGCTCTTTAATTGAAGGCATTTAAGGAATGGTGTTGTTAAAGTCATTTCAGTTCGGATGGTTAGCTCATAGCGGTTTGCCATACTCATACCTCTCTTCTTCTCTGAACTAGTATTTCCCTATGCACTAAGAACACATGACAATCTAAATTTCATTCCTAATACAGATAAAACAAAAAAGCACCATGGACTTGCCACAGTGCTTGCCACAATTAGTGGTTTTTATCTGTTTTTAGGCTAATTTAAGCCTTTTTGCGGTCCGGACGGGACTCGAACCCGCGACCTCCTGCGTGACAGGCAGGCATTCTAACCAGCTGAACTACCGAACCTTTAAAAACAGGGTGCAAATATAGCGGTATGCTTCGCTTATGCAAAAATCCATTCGAATTTAATGATAAAACAAAGTCGTTTGTTTTACGCTAATGCCCTATCATATTTTGACCGAGTTACCAATGGCTAAATAGGAATACCATCTTATAATTCCAGGATGCCTGACGGCTATGTTTATCTGTTTTTTTATTAAGTTTAAATGATTTTATTCTTATGAACCGTCTAATTACTGTAGCTGTAGTCGCTCTTTTGTGTATTAATGTTGATTCATCTGCCCAGGTGGTGCAGTGGGCAACCAAAGTAATCCAGTTCTCATCTCAATTATCTTCAGGGCAATACTCCGCACAACAGGCCCTTGGAAAGCCTAATGTACTTCCAGGTGGGGGCGAGAACCCAAATGCATGGGTTCCTGATAAACCAGGCAGGAAAGAGTTTCTAAAACTAGGTTTTGATAATCCAACAAGCATAAGGCAAATAGCCATTGGCGAATCCTATAATCCAAGTGCACTTACGCGTGTGCTGGTATATGACGAAACAAACGCGGAACACCTTATATATACATTTAATCCAAGCGTCATCCCATTAAAAGGACGTATGCTTAACGTCTTCATAGAACCTACCCCCTATAAGGTAGTTGCCGTAAAATTAGAATTTGATGGCGCAGCAGTGCCTGATTATTACGGAATTGATGCAGTGGCAATAACCGATTCGAGCTATCCAATCATTGCTGATATTCCAGTGGCCGCTTACCTCGAGGCCGGTATCGTAGTGGAACGACTTGATGATAATGTAAATAGCGAATACAGTGAATATAATCCACTTCTTTCACCAGACGGGAAAACACTTTATTTCAGTAGAAAAAACCATCCTGATAACATGGGGGGCATTGAAGATAAAGAGGATATCTGGTACTCGGAACTGGATGACAATGGTAAATGGACCCTGGCTAAAAATATGGGCTCTCAATTCAATAATGAGTATCCAAACTTTGCCAATACCATATCCGCCACTCCAGATGGAAAATCCGTCATTATGATTCTTGGAAATAAGTATGTGAAAAATGGCAAGAAAAGTCTTGCGGGTGTTTCCATTAGTTCCAAGGTGGGAGGTCGTTGGTCAACGCCGGTTAGCCTTAACATCACCAATGATTATAACTATAATGAAAAGGCAAATTATTTTTTAACGAATAACCGTAAAACCCTGCTCCTGGCCGTAGAAAGGGATGATACTCATGGCGATCGGGATTTGTATGTTACGTTCATGGAGGATGACAGTGTATGGACCGAGCCCCTTAATCTTGGCGATGTTGTGAACACAGTTGCGGAAGAATCATCGCCCTTTTTGGCAATCGACGATAAAACACTCTATTTTTCATCGAAAGGTTTTAGTGGCTTTGGAGGTAGCGACATCTATGTTTCGAAACGGCTGGATGACACGTGGACGAAGTGGTCGGCTCCTGAAAATATGGGGAAAACAATCAACTCACCCCTTGAAGACCTATTTTTTAATATTCCAGCCAACAGCGATTATGCCTACTATTCGAGGGGTATTACTGAAGAAAATACTGATATTTTCAGTGTTAAACTACCTGTAATGCGTAACCCGGAACCATCTGTAATTGTTGCGGGTAAATTAGAAGACTCACAGACCGGTCAACCAATCGGAGCAAAGATAATCTATGAGCGCTTGCCCGATGGAAAAGATATGGGCATTTCTCAGTCTGATCCGAAAAACGGAGAATTCGAAATCACACTCCCTGCCGGAGAAATTTATAGTGTGAGAGCAGAAGCAAAAGACTTCATTTCTGAAAGTCAGACTATCGACTTAAAAGGTATTACTGAAGAATCCGTTAAGAAAAATATTGAATTCAGGCTGAGGCCAATACAAGTAGTGCCGATTGAAACAAATGCATTATTTAGATTAAATAGCATATTCTTTGATTTTGATAAGGCTGTACTAAATCCAGCTTCTTTCCCTGAATTGGAAAGGGTGGCTCAAATGATGAATGACAAGCCAGCCATGACGATAGAGGTGGCGGGACACACCGATAACATCGGCAAGACCACTTATAACCAATACCTTTCTGAACTCAGGGCGGGTTCAGTTAAAAAGTTCCTGGTATCCAAAGGAATTGATGCTGGCCGTATAACCACAATTGGTTATGGAGAATCAAGACCGATTGTATCCAATGATGATGAAAAAGATGGTCGGGAAATAAACCGAAGAGTGGAATTCAAGATCACCAGTATGTGATTCGTCGATATCTCTTCGGATTCCATATTCTTTTCCAATTCTAGAAGGATTTTTTATTCCATTTCCATTGATCACCCTAAAAAGGTCTTCTGCCGAACCATGTATTCGATCTTCGAAATGGCCTAAAGAGACCAGCGTGTAGTTATTTATTATTGCAATTATTAATAACCAATACCAACAACCACCTATGATTAAAAAAATCACACAAATTGGTCTATTCTTTTTTATCCTATCCTCTTTTCTTCATTGTGCGGAAGATGGACAAATAGATTCTCAATCAATCGATGCTGATGCCAAGCGAAGGATGAAACCAAAAGTAAATGCTGGTCCGGATACTTCAATTACTTTACCTACCAATACAGTCCAACTGGATGGAAGCACATCCACGGCAACGGTGGGCGCGATCAAAAGTTATTTTTGGAGCAACATCTCCGGACCGAATGCTCCAACGATTAAGAATCCTTCAAATGCAATAACGGATGTTACCGATTTAATTGAAGGCGTTTACACCTTCAGGCTGGAAGTAACCAATGAAAAAAATATCTCAGCGTCTGATG
>JAHEMS010000473.1 GCA_024643595.1 Bacteroidota bacterium | reverse complement strand
TTATGACGACAGGAGATGAAGATGTCATACCTGTCTGCCGACAGGCAGGTTCGTAGTCGGGGAGGAGTGAGGGCATAGTCCAATTTAAGAATAATTCCCGGTAGAGAGGAAATGCTACATCAAAACCTAGATTATCAAGCGCTGTTCTCTAATGAGCACAAGGCCAAGGCCTCATCAAGTGAGAGCTCGCGTCCTTTCTTAACCGCCTCGTCCTGTAGATCTTGCGTGACATTTTCCTTAGCTGTCTTCATATACGATTCGTATTGGAAATTGCCCGAATACACATTGGCAATGCCTTTTTGTTCTGCAAAAAACTCAGCTGCTGCGATAATAGTCAGTGCCTCTTTATAGTTTTTCTTAAGGACTTGAACAGCGCCCAATCCGATTAGGCTTAAGCCTACACCTCGGATACTTCCTACTTCCTGATAGGCTTGAATAGAATCAGCAAGGTATTTGGTTGCCTGCTGTAAATTCTGCTGATTGAGATAGACCCCTGCTATTTCGGAAAGTATTCTGGCCTCTTCAGGGCGATCTCCAACCATGGCAAAAGAGGCAAGTGCTTCATGATATAGATCCAATGCTTTTTCCGCTTTCCCTTGAATGGCTTCCAGTTGCGCCAGACCTCCTAACGAAATGGCCCTTCCTTCGAAATCATGGTCTGCCTTTTGAAACTCAAGTGCTTTTTCATAGCTGATTTTTGCCGCACTTGGATCACCTCCAACCAACTCAATAATTCCTCCGAATGTGAGTGCAAGACCTGACAGAAATATATTGTCATCTTTTTCAGCTGTATGTTGTGCTATTTTAATAAAGTTTTTGCTTTGTACTATGTCGGTGGTCACGCAGTTCATGGCCAGTGTAATAGCATGCATGGATAGAAGGGTATCGTGTTTCAAAGACCTGGCCAGTTCATAGCCTTCTCTGGCGAAAAGATCAGCTTGATTAAATTGCCCAAGTGTTTGTGCGGCTATCCCGGCTGTTGCCAACGCCATGCATCGGCCAAGGCTGTCTTTTGGGCAAGCTGGCAATTCAAAAAGTTTATCAATATAATTCATCGCACTGATGTGCTTGCCGGAAATATGCCAGTAGATAGCAAACTCTCCACAAATCTGTAATCCCATCTCAATAGTCTCGGCTTTTTTTTCTTCCCTGCCTACAATAAGAATAAAATCAAGTGCCGACAAAATATTGGCTTCTTCGAGATAACCTTCCTGCATGATTTCTATTTGACTTCTTGACTGGGTGAGAATGTTCAGTGTTGCTGCAACCTGCCTGAAATAATTAGCATGTTTGGATTGTAGCATTTGCATTTCATTAGCCTCAATCAATTTTTCAATGGCGAAATCTTTTATGATGTGCAGCATGTTGAAGCGCCCCTTTGCGTCTGTTCGCTGGAACAGTCCTTTATCCATAAGCGACTCTATATCTTTCAGCCCGGCCATTGCCTCTTTCTTATTATCAAAACAAACTGCTTCAATTCCTTCAACGGTGAATCCACCAGAGAAAACCGCAAGGCGCCTGAAAAGTATTTTTTCGGATTTATCTAAAAGTGAATAACTCCAATCGATCGTTGTCCTCAACGTTTGATGACGTTCAGGTAAGTCTCTAGCGGCAGAGGCTAACACATCAAGCGCGTACTCCAATCGTTTCAAGAGTTCAGCAGGTGACATAATTCTTGTGCGGGCTGCTGCAAGTTCTATCGCAAGGGGTATCCCTTCCACTTTGTGGCAGATCTCCATAATTGCAGCAACGTTATCTTTCGTAATCTGAAATCCCGGATCAGTTTTCTTGGCCTTGTTTACAAAGAATGCAATGGCGGGGTGGTTGATCGCTACGTCTAAATCGGTGTTGGCGCTAGGTAGTGTGAGCGGTCCTAACGGAAATTCATATTCATGATTTATTTTTAGCGGTGTTCGACTGGTGACAAGCAGCTTTAGTTGTGAGCATCTGGATAGTAATTCAGCTATTTGATGCGTAGCGGCAATCACGTGCTCAAGGTTATCCAGCACCAGAAGCAGTTGCTTATTGGCCAAGAAGGCAGATATTCCATCAATCAATTCATGACCTGCACCTTCTTTAATATCCAGGGTTAAAGCAAGGGTGGGGATCACTTCTTTGGCATCAGTAAGTGTGGCAAGAGAAACGTAAATGATACCATCTGGAAATTCATCGCTGACTTGATTGGCAACTTCCTGACAGATCGTGGTTTTGCCGATACCTCCTGGTCCAGTAATAGTGACCAGCCGATGCTCTTTTAAAAGTTTGATGATCGAGATTATTTCTGCTTCCCGTCCGTAGATTGTTTCAAGAGATTTCGGCACCCTTCCTCTGCTTCTTTGGGCATTACCCAGAACGGTGGGAGGAGAGCCAGATCCTTTTGGTAGATCTCGATTAATAATACCATTGACCAAATCTTTAAATGCGTTCGCTGTCTTATTGATTTGATTTCGGTAACTAGTTTCATTGAGGTTCTTTCCGGGCAAATCGCCATTCAATAGCGGACGATTTACACCAACCTCCTTGTAGATAAAATCTACTGGCCGCATCACCGAGCCAATTACATCTTCAAATAACTTTTTATCTGCTTCATCAATTTCATGAATGCGTATCGGTAACACACGCTTGGCCACATTGCCATTTGAAAGTTTGATATCTAATCCAAGTTGATCGCTCGTTGCAAATTCGATAAAAGCCAAAAACTCTTTTTGCCAGGCAAAAGATTTTGGATCGCAGTAGGTTTGAGATACAATAGGAATAAAAATCAGGCACTTGATTTTTTCTTTCAGCGAGGCATCCACATCGTGCGTTTCTAATAATCCATCATGAGGGTTCTTATCAAAGTATATGGAAAGCGGTTCTTTAATCGTTGCGGCTAACTCCTCTTGCAACGCATTCACAAACTCCGTTACCCAGCCACTTCTGTTATCGTTATGCCGATAACTTATAAATATATCATATTCATAACCAGGTAAGATTGCCATATCACGAATGTAATAAATTGCTGCCTGTCCACCGAAGCTTCAGCGAAGGTGGATGGCGATAAGAGATGAAGATGTCATACCTGTCTGCCGACAGGCAGGTTCGTAGTCGGGGAGGAGTGAGGGCATTTTTAAAGATAACTCAACTTTCAATCAATCTAAAACTATTATCGGACTACAGGAGGC
>JAHEMS010000472.1 GCA_024643595.1 Bacteroidota bacterium | reverse complement strand
CAAATCCATTACATTTAAAGTTCCCGATACAGAGGGCGTTTTTCCTTATGTATGTACGTTTCCTGGCCATGGTTATATAATGTTCGGTGCGATGTATGTTACCCATGGTGCAATGCCTGCGATGAAGGAAGATCCGCACATTCCACACCCTAACGCTGAGCAATCCGCTGAGACTAATCATCAACATAAAAAGATGCCATTGCATCCCTACAATCCTGTACCCCCGTATCTCTATCGCATACTCATGCCAGACGCCGGACCAGCCGCTATTGCCGTAAGCCTTCCACAAAAACTATCCTATTGCTGGGATGCGGGTGCCTGTCGGTTGCGTTATGCCTGGCAGGGTGACTTTATTGACCCTGTTGATTACTGGGATAAAAAAGGGGAGCCAAATGCGAAAGTGCTGGGAAACATTTTTTATCGGGACAAAACGCAATTTCCTATTCGATTAGGAGAAGAAAAACAAATACCCACAGTAAAGTTTAAAGGTTATCGTCTCGTGAACGCCTATCCGGAATTTCATTACTCACTAAATGGCATGGATGTTTATGAGATCATTTTTCCAGGCACAAGTGGAAATGGTCTGGAGAGGACATTTCGTATTCCAGAAGTGACATCTATCGTTTGGTTTATTTTTGACCCAGATGATGGTGTTCGATACACGACATCCGCAGGCAAATTTTATGGCAGCACATTACAGCTGACATCGCAGGAAGCTAAGCAATTCACCATCAGCATGACGAAAGCAGAGAAAGAATACCAATGAAATCGGTTATCATTATTTTCGTATCACTTCTGGCTTTTATGTCCTGTACGAAAAAGCCACAACCAGAAACTTCCTACCGGGTTGAATCCATTCCCTTGCCCGATGGACTTTCAGGAGAAACCGGTGCCATTGCTTTCTTGCCTGATGGACAATTGGTAGCCTGTTTTCTTCGGGGAGAGGTCATGATTTACAATCCCGGCACAAGAGCATGGAGATTGTTTGCCAGTGGGCTGCACGAGCCATTGGGTGTATTGCCAGTCAATGAATCGGAAATGATTGTGATGCAGCGACCGGAATTAACCCGTATCGTGGATACCGATAATGATGGCCTGGCTGATTTATATGAAACCATGACGGATGATTTTGGAATGACGGGCAATTATCATGAATGGAATTACGGCCCCATAAAAGATGAACAGGGAAACTTATTTATTTCTTTTAATACAGCCTCTGAGTGGGGTTCAATGATGAAGGAAGTGCGAGGTAAACTAGACACCACGTTGGTTCCGTCAAAGCCCATGCAAAAATTTTCTGCCGTGCCTTATCGGGGCTGGCTTATGAAACTACAAGCTGATGGGAAATTAATCCCTTATGCCAGTGGATTCCGATCGCCCAATGGACTTGGCTTTGATCTGCATGGAAATTTATTCGTTGTCGATAATCAGGGCGACTGGGTTGGCACCAGCGCCATGTTTCATGTTCATCAAAATAAATTTTATGGGCACCCGGCAAGTTTGCTCTGGCAGGATGGATGGAACCGAGGTGATCCTTCCAAACTTCCGATAGAAGAACTGAATCAGATGCGCACCAAAGCAAGCGTATTATTTCCACATGGTATCATGAGCACTTCCCCCGGTCAACCCGTCGTTGATGACACCAGCCATAAATTCGGTCCGTATGCCGGCCAGTTCTTTGTTGGCGAGATGAACCAGGAAAGAATCATGCGGGTGATGCTGGAGGAAGTTGATGGCGCGCTGCAAGGTGCGTGCATTCCGTTCATTGACGGAAATGGATTACGTAAGGGAAACAATCGACTTGCGTTTGCACCCGATGGTAGTTTATGGGTTGGCCAGGTACAGCATGGTTTCGTAGGCGATAAGGGAATCCAGCGGATTGAATTCACCGGTCGCATGCCCATGGATATTTATAGCATGAACATTACACAAAACGGTTTCGATTTAACGTTTACACAACCTGTCGACCTTGAAATGGCTCTGGACACCGGGAATTATTCGTTCCAGCATTATTACTATGAATATCATCTTAAATACGGATCTGATCAATATGATGTGCAGAAGATACCGGTATCTGATGTAAAAATTTCTTCCGACCATAAAACAGTATCACTCATCCTCTCTTCATTAAAGCCGGGTTATATCTATGAGCTAAATCTGATCAATATAAAATCATCAACGGGTGAAGAGCTTAGCAATAAAATGATTTGTTATACGGTAAACAATCTTAAGAAATAACATCTTTCATATCCGTCTATTAAACAGAAAGCCACCGGGTACTCACCAATGGCTTTCTTATTCAAATATGATTTTGGATTACCTGTTTTTCTTGACCTGAACTTTGATCTCCGCTCTGCGTTCGACCGCATGCTCCATTTCTTCACAATGCTCACCATCAGAGCAACGTGTCAGCAATAAGCTTTCGCCAAAACCCTTGGCCGTTATCCGGTTACGCGAAATGCCCTGAGAGATAAAATAGTTGAGAGCATTTTTAGCGCGTTCATCCGATAATTTCTGATTGTATTCATTCGTTCCCCGCGAGTCCGCATGAGCACCTATATTCAGTGTTGACCTGGGGAATTTTTTAAGTACTGTCACCAACGGCCTCATCAGCCTGATATCCGCATCAGAAATAAACGTCTTGTTATACTCAAAGTGAATGATGGTATTAGCAATCGATTCCTGCAACATGAGTATATCGTTCGTGATGATCCCTCCTTTTAGTTGTCCCTTAGTGTCAAGTTCAATTTCTGAAGGAAGATATTCTGCTTTGCTGAATTCAATCCGGTATCGCTTATTAGGCCATATTGGCAAGTTGTATTGACTTACGTCATCCAGAACGATTGAATCCAATTTAAAGTCAGTTAGATCATGAACTTTGACGGTCACCCCTTTCAGCGGTTGTTGAAGTTCATTACTGTATATGTTACCCTTGGCAAAAAGATTATGTTTCCACAATACAATATCCAGCGAATCAATCCCCATGGCCTTACCAAAGGTGGAGTAATCCACATCGTCCATCTGCGCAAAACCTTCCTTTTTTGCTTCAATCTTATAAGACTTGTCAAATGGAAGTCGTAACCGGTAGACGCCATTATTATCCGCTACATCAGTATCGATAACATCGCCGGTAACCAGATCTATGGCCGACACCGTAGCCCCAGGAACACGTTCTTCC
>JAHEMS010000471.1 GCA_024643595.1 Bacteroidota bacterium | reverse complement strand
GAAACAACTCGTTACTATAATAGCGACCGCAATTTGGATTGACTTTTTCATTTTTAAAGTTACTGAATTATCAGTAGATAGGTTGCCAGTGGGGCTGTGACTTAACAACCAAAGGCAAGAATGGATGCAAGCAGCCAATTGCGCTTGTAGGTGGTTTTTATTTTCTATAAGATTTTGATACAAAAGCTGGTTTTGAAAACAATGCCCCAAGGAAAAGTAACGTTTTGAAGAGAAGCTAGTAGGTGTAGGGTACTAACTGGTTATATCCGATCAGATTGATCCAGATAAAATTTGCGTTCTCTAGCTGCAAATCAGAAATATCATGAATCTTTTTATCCGTCATCAAAGCCCTTCTAATATCTACTATATCAGAATGCAAGATCACATCCACTATATATTCACCTTTTGAATTTTTATAGTAATCACCAGTCCAAAATAATACAGTGCTTTCCCGATTACTCTCGCCACCTCCATACCAATTAGTAACCACAAGCTTATTCTGAATGATCTTTACATCACGAAAGCATTTACAATCCCGAATGTATACGCGCTCGCCAGCAATAGACCATCGTAGGTATAGTAATTACTGGTAGGCAGGTATTCTTCCGGAATTGTTGCTTTATCGAAAATCTCACTGGAAGCAACTTGATAAAATTTCTCTTCATCAATAACTAATGGACCAATGTAGCCTTCAATTTCAGCTTGTTCGCTTTCTAAAAGTTGCTGTTGATAGGGAACACAGCTTAAACAAACCAATAAGGGAAGAATAGTAATTCGGGTCATAACTTTTTCACAACGATACTTTTGTAATATGTGTATTCAAATCCAATAAAAATGTTTGATCCTGTTGCACCCATTGGGTTTGTAAGCACAAGTGGATGCTTGCGCTATTAGGGGCTATGGTGTTGAGCCTTGTTCAACTTTTAGCTGTTGATTCTTAGCTTTTACTAAGTGCACGAATTTATCCATTTTATCACTACCCAAATATGACCATAAGTGAATTTCATCATTGCGATTGTTTGGACTGAGATATTCGATATTATATTGGAATAGGATGAACCCCATATAGTTTAAACGATTTGTAGTAATTCTAACCAGTCTAATGGCAGAGAATGGTACTACTATAGTTTCGGTTCGTCCTTCTAATAACATGCATGATTCGTTGTAATAGATATCATAACCAGTATAGCCTTTATAAATAAGTATGAAGAATATGGTGTATAATATTATCATTATTGTTATAACTGTTCCAGTAAACTCCTCCACATTCAGTTGATACAAATAAATTGTTAGAATGGTCAAAGGAATCAAAGGCAACAGTGTTTTGCTTAGTCTGTTGTGGGCGGCCAAACTTTTCTTATAAATGTTCATTTTAACCAAAATTCTTCCGCTTATTGTTTTGAACGAATAATTAGTCGAATTGTCCAAAGTAGTCCTACACCATAGGCTATGCCTATTAACCCGAATCGGTATATTTCACCAGATTGAATTAAGACTCCTGTAATTCCAAATATCGGAACGATAATGAATAGTATGGCCATTAAATGAATCCATTCCAAAGGGGATTTTGATAATCTGTTTTTTAAACTCGGTGGATCCATCGAAATATCTTGCCGGTTTGTCATTTTAAAAAATTGTTTAACCCCCCAAAACCAAAAATAGCCAACCAGAATTATTACAATTGGAAATAAGATCAATATGTATGTCCAACTAGGTTGGTTTACGAGAAATGCTCTAGATGATCCAGGAGATTGCATCGCAATAATTACCCAAATTCCGTAGATGCATAGAAGTCCGAGGATAATTGCTTTTGTTCTATTCATACTGTTAAGCCAACATGAAACTAATTTCTTTAATATGCACTAATCTAGTCAGATTAAGAGTTTTATCCATTAAATGCAGAAATTCTTGTTATTTCTTTAACAAAAGTTATACTAATCCGTATATTTGTTTTACAATCTGTATACAAATGGAGAAAAACTATCTAGGGGAATTTGAAGAACTCGTGCTCACCATGGTCGGAATCTTACAGGATGAAGCGTACGGAAATGCCATCGTCACGGAAATTTCGGAACGGGTAGGGCGGGAGGTCAACCTCAGTGCGGTACACGTAACACTTTATCGCCTTGAAGACAAAGGCTTAGTGAAATCGGCCATGGGCGGTGCTACCAATGCACGCGGTGGAAGGCGCAAGCGCATCTTCAACATCACCAACTCGGGGCTCGCCATGTTGCGTGCCATGAAGGAATCGCGTATGGATTTATGGAAGCTAATTCCACAATTGAAATTTGTTGTGCTTTCTACCGTATCAATTTCAAAATGAAAAATATTCCAGAGCCATCACCAACAGCACTTCGCCTATTGCGGTGGTTTTGTCCGGCTGCACTTTATGAAAGTGTAGAAGGTGATTTATTAGAGGCTTTTGATGCGGATGTTGAACAGTATGGAAGCAAAGTCGCCAACCGAAAATTATTGTGGAATGTCATCCGTTTTTTCCGCCCTGGAATCATCTTACGAAATTCTTTTACCCTTCAATTAATCAGTACCATCATGCTCGGAAACTACATGAAAGTGGCGATGCGTAACATGCGCAAACGAAAGTTGTATACGTTTATCAATGCGTTTGGCTTGAGCATCGGCATTGCCTTTTGTTTGATGATTTATTTGTTCATCGAAGACGAGCGCAGCTTTGATCAGTTTCATGTTAATAAAAATCAGCTCTACCGGATTGAAGAAAAAAGTTATGATACGTGGAAGAACGATCCAGCAAAACCCTATAACGAATCAGCATACATTCAGACTAGTTTGCAACCCGTATTGAAAGAAGAGGTTTCGGAAGTGAAGTACGCTACCCGGTTTAATACCGGGAACCCAGCCATCATGATTGTGGGAGATAAAATCTTCACGGAAAAGATATCCCATGTGGATGCAGATTTTTTTAAGATGTTTTCATTCCAGTTATTGGCTGGAAATTTGGATAAGCTATTCTTAACCAAAGGTGAAGTCGTACTCACACCAGAAATTGCCACTAAATATTTTGGATCAGAAGATCCGCTCGGCAAGACCATAATCCTGGATGAGGAAGGAGAGAAATCCTATACAGTGGCTGGAATTATTGAACCACCTCCATTCAATTCAAGTATTGACTTCAGCATTTTAGTACCGCAAGAAAACAGACCC
>JAHEMS010000470.1 GCA_024643595.1 Bacteroidota bacterium | reverse complement strand
AGGAATCGTTACGTTCAGGATTTCCTCTTACCCCAATTTTCCAATGATCTTTCTTCTTTAAATCACGAAAGTAATTAGGATCTCTTTCCAGCCTGCGATCTGAAAGTTCTATCGCCAAATCACTTTTCAAAAGGCTCGGATCCGTGTATCTCTTGTTGCTAACATCATCAAGATAGTCGGTGAAGGTTTTATGCCAGATGGCTTCTATGCCAATATTCAGCAGAGGACTCTTTCGGAATTTAACACCAAGTCCGTATGGGATGACAAACTGGAATCGGCTGTATTTAACATTTTCCGTTTGAAGCGGCTGAAGGGCAACTTTATCTCCGTTATACCTGGTCTTCGGATTCGTAAACAATAACCCCATTCCTACAATTCCATACAAGTTGAACGCTTGTCTCTTATAGTATTTTTTATCTTGCGGAAGGATATCAATCATGCCCACCGTGGTAAATTGTACATTGTTTGAAAAGAAGGAAAGGTTCCGCTCCACGCGGTCGTCATCAGCAATTTCATCGACACCTTCCAGCCTGAACCAGGTTAACGAGGCGCGGGTATGCAAGCGATTTTGCATAAAATTCGGTGCGGGTGATATTTGAACACCGGCTACGAAATTCGGCTTTGAATCTAAGTTAGCTCCAGGATTTTTTAAGTCACCCAAATAGCTGCTTATTCCCACACCAAACGACACCATGACATCATGATCGCGTCGGATGGCATAAAAAGCCTGACTAAATCCGGATGTTAAACTGGAGCTCAGTACAAAAATTAGCAGTATTCCTCTAAAATGCATGTAGGGCAAATATATTAAAATATACTCAATTCAACTCAAGTGGAAGAGTCATGATTTCAGGCCTCTGGCGGCTATTGGATAAATACAAATTTGAATCGATAAGTAACATGAGAATTGGATTTTCACAGGATATCAAACTCTATGTACCCTTAGCCAGCTGAAAATTATTTGGGAATTAAACATTAATACCAAATATTTGTTAACATTGAAATTCTTAAAAGTATTTTATTGACTTATACATACCCCTATGCGGCATTATTTTTTGTACCTATTGCCATTTTTTCTTTCACTTTTCATCACGGATGCGCGGGCACAGCGGCACGGAGCCTATGCTGCCGCTGGCACTGAGTTCACCGTAGGGGGAAACTTTTGGGGCTTTCAGGCAGGTGTTGAGTTAAACAGACACCGGTTTGGCGTTCTTTATGAATTGCGGTTTGATGCTGAAAAAAATCCCTATAACGAAGATTATAACCTGAAGGCGTTGGTTTATGAATATACCTTTTACCGGGAGAAACACCTTAATATGGGTGTAATGCTACGGAGCGGGTTATCCAATGATCAATTTGTGGTGGTGGTGCCAGCCCTGACTACCGCATTCATATTTAACGATTATTTGAAATTGAATATGATTACTGGTGTAAGGGGCGAAAAACCCGCAATCGGGTTCAATCTATTTTTCAATATTCCATTCAAGAAGCATGAATATCCTCATCCGATTTTTAATTTTTAGTGTAATTTTAATGGCCTGCGAGACGCAGGACATGATCACCCCGTTTGAGCGCTATACCATTAAGGAAGGCGATCACTATTCCGATCATGGCATACACGAATTGAGTCATCGAAAAATTTCCTTCCAGGTAATCTTCGATGATACCTGCAAAAATGTAATCGATGACCAGGATCAGGCCGATATTAACAAGCTATTCGGCTTCTCGGAATGTAACCAGACTCACCATGATAACAGTGCACGCTTCGGCTGGCGCTGGAGCCAGAGTGCGCTAAAGATTTATGGGTATGTGTATAACAACGGAGCGCGTCATGATACCTTCCTGGCGAAAATCAAGTTAAACACTTCTCACACATACACCTTAGAGATGGATGATGATAACTATTACTTTACCATTGAAGGATATGTGGATCGTATTCCAATGAAACGCACCAACACCTGCACAAAAGGTATTTACTATTTATTATATCCTTATTTTGGAGGCAATACACCCGCACCGCACGATATCAATATTTACATGAAGCGCTTATATTGACAAGGTTTGTGTAGCTCAGGATAATACTTCCTTTACTTTTTCAGCGGCATCTTTGAGCAGGATTGCAGAAAATACTTTTAATCCTGACTCCCTGATTATTGTTGCCCCTTCTTCCGCATTGGTTCCCTGCAGTCGAACAATGATAGGCACCGGTATATTGCCTACTTTTTTATAGGCTTCCACCACGCCACTCGTTACCCGGTCGCATCGGACAATACCACCAAAGATGTTGATTAATATCGCTTTTACATTTGGGTCTTTCAATATGATTCTGAAGCCGGCTTCTACGGTCTCTGTATTGGCGCCACCACCCACGTCAAGGAAGTTGGCGGGCTCACCACCAGAAAGTTTAATGATGTCCATGGTGGCCATGGCAAGTCCGGCACCATTCACCATACAACCCACGTTACCGTCCAGTTTCACATAGTTCAACCCTGACTTACCGGCTTCCACTTCCAATGGATCTTCTTCGGAAAGATCGCGCAGTTCTTCCAGGTCTTTATGCCGGTAAAGAGCATTGTCATCAAGGTTCACCTTACCATCAACGGCCATGATTTTATGATCGCTGGTTTTTAGTACCGGGTTAATTTCAAACATGGAGGCATCCAGTCCTATGTAGGCAGCATATAAAGAGTTTACGAACTTCACCATCTCCTTGAAAGCGTTGCCCTCCAGGCCCAGTGAAAAGGCAATCTTACGTGCCTGAAAGGGTTGTAATCCAATGGTCGGGTCAACCCACTCTTTAACGATCTTCTCAGGGTGTGTAGCGGCCACTTCTTCGATGTTCATGCCCCCTTCGGTGGAAGCCATGATTACCGGCTTGCTGGTGGCACGATCCAGCAGGATGCTCATATAATATTCTTTGGGTTCGCTTTCACCCGGGTAATACACATCTTCCGCTACCAATACTTTATTTACTTTCTTACCGGCAGGACCGGTTTGTATGGTGACTAGCGTTCCACCCAGGATGGCTTTCGATTTTTCAAACACTTCATCCGCACTTTTTGCCAGCACAACACCCTTTGATCCTGTTTCCTTAACGGTACCTTTACCCCGACCACCGGCATGAATCTGTGATTTCACCACGAACCATTTTGAACCCGTTTCTGCGTGTAGTTGCTTGGCGGCCGCCACCGCTTTA
>JAHEMS010000469.1 GCA_024643595.1 Bacteroidota bacterium | reverse complement strand
TACACCCGCATAACGATCCGGATCATAGTCGTTGTCTTTACCTACTGGATTATTCTTCGCTCTATCCAGTAACTCCAGCCGAAATTCTATTGGATCTTTTCCCATTTCCTCAGCGAGCTCATCGAGGAATGATTGCTCGGCACCGGCGATAAAATTAGATCTTGGTGCACGGAATGCACCAATGGTAATGTTGGATTCAATCTGCCAGCCTTCTGCCAGGTAATTGTCGATCGCTCCCGCCGGAAAACGATTCGGATGAATCGGTGTTTCAGGAATCCCTCCAGCTTTTACATGGAAACCGATCAGGTTTTTGTTTTCATCCAATGCTGCCCGGTAAGTGGCCGTATAGGTTGGCCGGTATATTCCATAGGTCATGTCATCTTCCCGGGTATATATCATCTTGATAGGCGCGTTCATCTTTTGAGAGATAACGGCAGCTTCTACCATGTGGTGCGCATAAGCCCTTAGTCCAAATCCTCCACCCATCCGCGCCAATTTGATTTCGATTTTATCTTTTGGCAATCCCAGCCTGGCCGAAAGAGTGCCAGCTATAAATTCTGGAGCCTGGGTAGGACCGTAAATCTCTGCTTTGTCTGAGGTGACATGTGCAAAACAGTTTACCGGCTCCATCGTGTTGTGCGCCAGGAACGGTGCGGTATAAGTACGCTCGATAATTTTTGCGGCGCTCTTGAATGCACCTTCAGGATCTCCATCACGGCGAAGGATGTTTCCAGGTTTCTTTGACCACTCAGCCATTTTGGCCAAATGCCCAGTAGTACTTTCAAGACCAGCAGGAACTTTTACTTTTATTTTGTTACCCCGCGCATCTATAGTAAAGGAACTCTCAGGCATTTCTTCCCAATCAATTTTGAGGGCCTTCTTCGCCTGCATTACCTCCCACGTAGTATTTCCTACCACGGCAACCAATTCGGTATGGGTAGTCGTATCGAAAAAATTTCTTTCGTAGTCGTCTTGAAGTGTCTTGATGGTGAGCACATCTTTTATACCGGGCATCGCCTTTGCCTCAGTATCATCCACCGATTTCAATCTCATACCAAAAGCAGGAGGATGTACAATCATCGCGATGAGCATGCCCTCTTTTTTGTAATCCATGCCAAACAATGGCTTGCCCGTTAATATTTCATTTGCATCTACATTCTTCTTTGAGTCACCGATGATTTTGAAATCCTGAACCTCTTTTAATTTCACTTCTTTTGGCACCGGAAGTGTAGCCGCCAAAGAAGCCACTTCTCCATAGCCAGCTTTTTTATTACTCGGTTGGTGATGAAGTATGCCCCCCTCAGTAGTAATCTCTCCTGCAGGAACGCTCCATGTTTGCGCTGCTGCATCGATCAACATTTGCCTTGCCGTTGCACCAGCCGTACGGAGCGGCTTCCAACCCAGGCGAATCCCCTGACTGCCCCCTGTAAATTGACGATCAAATCGTTCAGGAAAAAAATCCGCTTGCTCTACAATAATATTTTTCCAGTTGATGTCCAACTCTTCCGCCAGAATCATCGGCATGGATGTTTTAACATTGGATCCAAATTCCGGGTTGGGAGACATGAGTGTCGCTACTCCGTTCTCTCCAATTTTAATATAATTGTTCAACTCAAACCATTCTTTTGGAAGGGCCAGCACATCTTCCGGAGCAGTCTTGCACCCGGCCAGCCAACTAAAGCTAAGCATCATGCCTCCGCCAGCCAATGCGGAAACTTTTAAGAATGATCTACGATCTATCGTTGATTTTACTGTTGTCATAGTTGAAATGTTTTAAGTGATTAAGAATTCGCCGCTGTTTTTATCGCCGCCTTTATCCGAATGTAGGTGCCGCAACGGCATATATTGCCATTCATCGCCGAGTCAATTTCCACATCAGTTGGATGGGGATTTTCTTTAAGCAAAGCAGCCGCAGTCATAATTTGTCCTGCCTGACAATATCCACATTGAGGGACATCATGTTCCATCCAGGCTTTTTGTACGGGGTGATCACCATTTTCCGAAAGACCCTCAATAGTGGTAATGGCTTTATTCTCTGCCGCTGATACCGGCAACATGCATGAACGCACGGCTACTCCATCCAGGTGTATGGTGCATGCTCCGCATTGCGCTATGCCACAACCATACTTGGTACCAACGAGATTTAAATGTTCACGAACTACCCACAACACAGGTGTTTTAGGATCAACATCTACTGATTGCTTTTTCCCATTTACATTGAGGTTGATGATTGCCATTTTCTTTAATTTATTTACAGTAAAAAATTCCTTCCATAAAAATAATAACCCTGGTTTACAAAGTGATTACGAAATTCAAACATTTCCTTACCAACTTCAAACATCCAAATTCAATGGATAATAAGGGATAACATTTTAAGGTCATCAAACATTACGGAATTTCAACGGACTGGTTTGCATATGTTTTTTAAAAAAGTTGTTAAAGTGCGTTACTTCCGTAAAACCCAATGCATATGCAATCTCAGAAACATTCCAGGCACTGTGGCGTAATAGAATTTTGGATTCTTGCAAAATTCGCTCTGAAATAATCTGACTGGTAGTTTTTTGGGTGGTGTCTTTTACGGCATGATTTAAGTGATTGACATGGATATTTAACTGACCGGCAAAACCGGATGCCGATCTTAATTGCAAATTAGGATGAGAATCATCGATGGGAAACTGACGCTCCAGCAATTCTAAAAACAGCGAAGATATTCGTTGTGACGCATTGATGGGTGGCTGCTCAAGATTCCCGGGAGGCTGCATTTTCAAACCAAAGTGAATCAGTTCGAAAATCTGATTTCGGATGGCGTCGTACTTGTACTTGTAATCAGAGTTAAACTCTTTCTCCATCCGCTCAAATAAATCGGTCACAACGGATGCCTCATCATCCGATAATTCAAAGATGTGAGCGCCATTGGGTTGAAATACTTCATATTGATTCAACTGTCCGAATTGATGAAAGAAGTGCTGATTGAAAATGCAATATATACCTTCGCGGATTTTATCCAGATGCTCCCATTTATAGGGAATGAGAGGATTCGAGAACGATACTGCCTGTTTTTGAACGGTCACCACTTTATCCGCAAAGTGAACCTGACTCCCTCCCTTCACCAGCATAATTTTATAAAAATCCCTCCTGCGATAAGGTATGCTGGTTGGTTTGCCTTCCACATAAGGTTCTAACCGAAACAAATTGAAA
>JAHEMS010000468.1 GCA_024643595.1 Bacteroidota bacterium | reverse complement strand
TATGTTATGGGGCTCAGCTAATGGCCCATAAAAGCGGTGGCACTGTATTGCCATCACAGATCAGGGAATATGGTCGCGCCAAGCTCACCACGGTAGATCATCACAATGAGTTGCTGAAAGAAATTTCCATCGATTCGCAGGTATGGATGTCACATGCAGACACTATCGCGGGCATTCCCGATTCCTTCGAGATCATTGCCAGCACACCGTCGGTAAAAGTAGCCGCGTTTAAAAAGAAGAATGAAAAAGTATATGGAATTCAGTTTCATCCGGAAGTCACCCATACGCTGGAAGGCAAAAATCTTTTACGAAACTTTGTAGTTCATATCTGTGGTTGCGCCCAGGACTGGACGGCCGATCAGTTTGCCGAAGCGACCGTGGAAGACCTGAAAAATAAATTGGGGGAGGATAAGGTGGTCATGGCGCTGTCGGGCGGGGTTGATTCTACTGTGGCAGCGATGCTCATTCATAAAGCCATCGGAAAAAATCTCTATTGCATCTTTGTGGATAACGGCTTGTTGCGCAAAGGAGAATTTGAACAGGTGCTCACTTCCTATCAAGGAATGGGCCTGAATATTAAAGGAGTCGATTCAAAAGATAAATTCTATTCCGCATTAAAAAACCTTTCGGAACCGGAAGCCAAACGCAAAGCAATTGGCCGCACGTTCATTGAAGTATTTGATGAAGAAGCGCATCATATTGAAAACGTAAAATGGTTGGGCCAGGGAACGATCTATCCGGATGTGATTGAATCCGTTTCTGTAAAAGGTCCTTCGGCCACGATCAAGTCGCACCATAATGTGGGCGGCCTGCCGGATAAAATGAAGATGAAAGTAGTGGAGCCCCTCAATACTTTATTCAAGGATGAAGTTCGATTAGTGGGTAAAACGTTGGGCATTGATCCATTGATTTTAGGAAGGCATCCTTTTCCGGGACCGGGTTTAGGTATTCGTATTTTAGGTGAAATCACCGCTGAGAAAGTAAGGGTATTGCAAGAGGCTGACCATATCTATATCGCCGGGCTCCGCGCTCATGGTTTATATGAGAAGGTATGGCAGGCAGGTACCATCTTATTGCCGGTAAATACAGTGGGCGTAATGGGCGATGAACGGACTTATGAGCAGGTAGTTGCCCTGCGTGCCGTTATCAGCGTGGATGGTATGACTGCCGATTGGGCCCATTTGCCGCATGAGTTTCTGAGTGAAGTATCGTCTGATATTATCAATAAAGTGAAAGGAGTCAACCGGGTGGTATACGACATCAGTTCGAAACCGCCGGCCACCATTGAGTGGGAATAACGGCTTAATTTTTGATTTGCTTATATTGAGTTCTGATAGCCACATATGATTTCGCAAAATTCAAAGGAAATGTCGTCTTGGTTTTTAACTTTCGCGCTTACGCTCGTTGTATTGACATCCACCGCGCAGGATTATAAACGAGCGTATCGTACAGCCAAGGATTTGTTCTCGGAAGGTAAATACAGCGAAGCCATGACCGCATTTAATTCCCTGACTATTTATGATAAGGATAACCCC
Source organism: Bacteroidota bacterium (assembly GCA_024643595.1). GTDB lineage: Bacteria > Bacteroidota > Bacteroidia > Cytophagales > Cyclobacteriaceae > ELB16-189. The sequence goes on along the minus strand of JAHEMS010000468.1, from coordinate 1,678 downwards.
TTCAGCCAGTATGCCTCTTTTTATTATGCGATGTCGGCTTACCGGTTAGGTTATCATACGGTAGCCAAGGACATGATGCTTCAAGTCAAAAAACTGTATCCCCAATGGGAGCAGATGGATGAGGTAAACTATGTGCTTAGTAAAATTTATTTTGATCAAGGGGATTATTTTCAAGCAAGGTCCGTGATGGATCAAATCAAGGACCCCGCGTTTGTGAGTGACCTTCAAAATCTAAAGCGTGTTTACATAGCCCGGATTGAAGATCCTGAAATACTTCGCATGCTGCTCGAAGATAATCCGGATGATGTAGAGATTGCAAAAATTCTGGTGAAACGACTGGGCCAGCAGGAATATCATCTGCAGGATACGGTATTGATCAACTCATTGATTCTACGGTTTGGACTATCTAAAAAAGAGCTGATCACCAATATCGCGGTAAAGCCGATCATAAAGGATACCATCCGGGTGGCCATGGTATTACCATTTCTGGCTTCCACGCTCGATCCATCACCGGTTAGAAAGCGCAACCAAATTATTCTTGAACTTTATCAGGGTATGAAGATGGCGGCTGATTCGCTTTCACAGGAAGGCATTCATCTTTCACTGCTTGCCTATGATAATGAGCGCAACCTGGAGATAACCCGAAAAATTGCCAGGCAAGAGGAATTGAAGCACGTGGATTTAATGGTCGGTCCTTTCTTTGCTGAGGAAGCCAAACCATTACTGGATTTTTCAACCACCCATAAAATCTCGGTGGTAGTTAACCCGCTTTCCAACAATTCCGACCTGGTAAAGGATAATCCGTATAGTTTTTTGTTTCAGCCCAGCTATGAAACCATAGGGCGAAGTTCCGCAGAGTTGGCCGTGGCAAAATCAAAAAAGATGAATTGCCTGGTTTACTATGGAGATACACAAAAAGATTCTGTGCTGGCAGCAAACTTTATAGCCCGTGCCAGGGAGCTCGACATGAAAGTGCTTTTTGCCAGGCGGGTAATAGGAGAAAACTCCAGGACAATCCTGACGGATCTGGCTACTGCCACTGAATACGATGAATGGAAAAACCCACTGCAGTTTTCGCTTAAGAAAGACAGTGTCGGATGTATCTTTGTGGCCTCTTCCAATGAACTCATCTATTCTAAAGTAATCAATAGCGTGGAAACCCGCCGAGACTCTGTGCTGTTGATCGGACAGGAATCATGGCTGGATGATGGCTCCGTAGATTTTACCAAGTATGAACGAATCAATATTGCCTTGGCGTCTCCCAATTATAAGTCCCTGACTAATCCGGCATTGAATGATTTTAGAAAACGATATATTAACCGACACGGAGTATTGCCAAGCGACTACTCAGCGATTGGCTATGAATTTATAATGGTGATGGGCCAGACCATGAATAAATATGGTGTAAATTTTCTGCTGACTACACGGGAAAATGATTTCGTGCCGGGATTGCTTGGTTCCGGCTTGTCGCTTTCCGCACAACATGATAACCAGGTGGTTCCCTTTGTAGAAATAAAGGACGGCCAATTGTTGAAAGTAAACTGAAGCTGAAGTTTTATTTTTTTTAACAGCTTCATTCATTCAGCAGCAACTCCTTTTTAAAGGATTTTCTTCAACCGCTAAAAGTAAATTGATTTTTGTTGTGCCTTGGCACTGAATTATCTTAAGTGATAAGAAT
>JAHEMS010000467.1 GCA_024643595.1 Bacteroidota bacterium | reverse complement strand
CTTGCAGCAAAGAATATTAAAGAGGGTAGACGAGGCACCATCTTTGGCGGTTTCTTAAAATTGCTGCCTGTTTTTCTCTTTCTTATTCCAGGCGTAGTAGCCCTTGCATTAAAAAATAAAGGTGAATTATCATGGGATAGTCCTGATCAGGCATTTGCCGCTTTGTTGATGAATAAAATGCCCGCTGGGTTGCGTGGTCTTGTGGCGGCAGGTTTGATGGCCGCACTGATGAGTTCATTGGCATCAGTATTCAATTCTTGTTCCACCCTGTTTACTGTAGATGTTTATAAAAAACTTAAACCAGCAACACCTGAAAATGAGTTATTGCGTATTGGCCGTATTGCAACCGCCATTGTTGTGGTGCTTGGTATCGCGTGGATTCCCATCATGCAAAATATTTCAGGCGTATTGTATGAATATTTGCAATCAGTGCAATCGTATATAGCACCGCCTATCACAGCCGTATTTCTGCTAGGTATATTTTATAAAAGGATCAATCAAAAGGGTGCCTTACTCACGTTGATTGTGGGCATGGCGGTGGCATTCACCCGCATAGGGTTAGAACTGGCTGTCAATCAGCTTGAGCCGGGAAGCCTTTTGCATACTCTTGGCAGCACTAATTTTCTGTTATTCGCGTCATGGTTCTTCTTGTTCTGTATTATCTTCTGCCTGGTAGTCAGTTGGCTTACACCGGCACCATCGGCTGAGCATATACAAGGACTTACTTTTGCCACGCTGTCTGAAGAGCAGCGGCATGCTAATCGTGCCAGTTATAATTTCTGGGATATCGCCTTTTCATTGGCTGTGATTGCCATGGTTGTTTATGTGATGGTTAGTTTTACGGGATAGTCATATAACTTCCATGTCCACCCTGTCAGAAATTCTAACGTATAAAATTGTCGCCATCATTCGTGGGGCACAACCGGCAGATGTCTTAGCTATTGCCGACGCTTTGCGTGAAGGGGGAGTGAAGTTGTTGGAGGTTACGCTTAATTCTCCGGATGCTTTATCAGCGATTGAAAATATAGCGTCTACGATGGGTGATCAGGTGACGGTTGGGGCTGGCACGGTGCTGGATGCTGCGATGGCAAAGGCAGCGATGAAGGCTGGCGCCAGGTTTATCATTTCGCCTTCGCTGGATATTGAGACCATTCAAGCCACTAAACAAGGTGGGGCGATCAGCATACCAGGTGCTTTCACGGGCACAGAGATTTACACCGCATTTAAAAATGGGGGTGATATTATTAAAGTGTTTCCCGCCTCTATTGGACCAGGTTATTTGAAGGACCTTCGCGGGCCATTTCCTCAAATTCCGCTGATGCCTACGGGTGGAGTTAACCTCACCAACATCAGTGAATTTCAGAAAGCAGGCGCTGTAGCGTTTGGTGTAGGTAGCGCACTGGTGGACACCTCAATGAAAATATCGGATGCCTATTTGAAAGAACTTACTGACAAGGCAAGAAAATTTGTAGCGGCTATTTCCAATGCCTGACGGACTTTTACCACGTTTAAAATAATCATTGATGCACCTATTTATCAGTTGCGATTGGGGCACTTCTTCTTTCCGGCTCAGACTGGTAGATCCGATTAGTCATGCGGTTTTGGCCCAAGTGAAAAGCCTTCAGGGAATTGCGGATGCATATGATCGGTGGAGGCAACAATCGCGGGATGAATCAGAGCGATTTTCTTTTTATCAATCCATCATCGGTGATCATCTCAGGCAACTGCAGGAGCAAGTCATCGATTCGTTAGATTATTTGCCCATCATCGTATCCGGTATGGCCTCTTCCAATATTGGCATGGTTGAACTTGGTTATAAAGAATTACCACTCGCGATTGACGGAAGTGACCTGGTCTATAAAAGTGTAGGTCCAACGGAATATTTTCCACATGAAGTGATTGTTATTTCGGGAGCTAAAACAACTAATGATGTTATGCGCGGGGAGGAAATCCAATTAATTGGTTGTGATTTCCCTTCAGGCGGGGAGCGCATTTATATTTTTCCGGGTACGCATTCGAAACATATCACCGTAAAAGATCAGCGGGTGATTCATTTCAAAACATTTATGACGGGGGAATTCTTTCACTTGTTATCCCAACAGAGTATTCTTTCCAAATCCGTAGAGGATGACCATCTGCCTTGGAGTAGTGAAACACAAAAAAGTTTTGAAGAAGGGGTAGAACAAAGCCTTCATGGCAACCTGTTGCACGAGGCATTCCTGGTGCGAACTAATCATTTGTTTGGTGATTTTACCAAGGCAATGAACTACCATTACCTCAGCGGGTTATTGATCGGAACGGAATTGAAGGGTTTGGCTAATAGAAATGTGCCGCTTACGGTGGTAGCTAATGAGATCATGCTCCTCTATTATGTTACCGCACTTCAAAAATTGAAATGCTTTACTTTTGAAAAAGTCGATGTTGATATTTCCCTGGTTAAAGGACATTGTAAGGTGTATCTGATGCTGCGGCATAATATTTCTTAAAATAAGATTTTATAATATGAACTGATAGCCGGCAATATGGCGGTCTGCCATTGGGTGATCACCAGCAATACCCTATCCCGATAATGGCTCCAGTGTATGGTAAAAATCCGATATGGTTTACTCACAAAAGTCAAATTGCTGTTAACAGATCGTTTGAGAATGGGGCAACTCGCAGCTCCTTGAAATTTGTGAAAGATTGTTTTATTTCGATACCTGGCCAATGAAGTTCAAGTTCTTTTTTATCTGCCCTATATAAAATAGTATATAGGGTACCAAAAAATTTTTCAAAGTTGGTATTGTATAATGGCGGGTGAAGAAAATGTTTTAGCATTGAAGTTTCTGTTTCAGTTGAAGAAGCGATTAATTCTTCCAGTAATTTTTTCCGTTCAATGGTCCCCGTTAGGGAGGCATAATCACTCCACTCCACTTCAACCTGATGATTTGTAGCTACAGGAGTATTTACGACAACCGGTGATCTGTCTGGAGAAAGATAAACAGTGGTAAAATCTCCCGCAGCATCTAATAACGTTACATTATAGGCCATGTGAACCGGTACCCGATTCAATATCAACAGCGCTTCTTTTACTGTTCTTGAAATTTCAAGGATATACCGTATGATGATCGGGATGCCAAAACCGTCACCCGTAATTTTACGGCCTCCAAAGGTAAGCGAAGCTGACAGGCCTGAAGAATTTATTCCATCCAGTAGCCCCCAGGTGCAATCGCTTA
>JAHEMS010000466.1 GCA_024643595.1 Bacteroidota bacterium | reverse complement strand
CAAATTATCTTTTAGTTGCACCGCGTGAATATGCTTTGTCATTATGGTGCTTACGGGTTCTTTCTTTTTCATGGTACAATCATTTAAAGGTTGCACATCAGATCATGTCATTAACTTGAAATGAAGGTGATCAAATACTTTCTGTTATTAAAGGTAGGCTCCCCCCAATAATGAACTATGAGAATTATCAAACTTAAAACTGACTTATGTCACTCCCACACAACAACCCCTGGTTGTGAATGATACCAGGTGGGATACTTGGGAATATGTATTTTTTCTACTTCGTTGCGCTTCACTTTCAAGGTAGGTGTAAGTAATCCATTTTCTATCGTCCATTCACCGCTCATGACGACAGCCTTTTCAAGTTTTTCGTATGATTCCAGATTTGGATTTACCTGATTTAATGAGGTTGCCAGGCTCAGGCTTATTTCTTCTTTTGATTTGGCCTTTCCGGCAGGGGATAATACAATAAGGGCAATTGGTTGGGGTATGCTCATCCCAACCACACAGGCTTGCTCAATATCCTGATTAGCTTGCAACATCATTTCTATGGGTGCAGGTGAGACGTATTTTCCTTTATCTGTTTTAAACTGATCTTTTACTCTCCCTACAATAGTTACATAGCCGTCTTGATCACGCTCTGCTTTATCACCGGTTTTCAAAAAGCCCTCTTCATCGAAAGTGGCAGCAGTAAGTTCAGGTTCTTTATAATAGCCTTTCATGACACTTGGACTTTTTATTCTCATCTCTCCATCGTCGGCAAATTTTACAAGGGCTCCCTTAATGGCTTTTCCCACGGTGCCAAAACGGTTTGCCCCATGCCTGTTAAAATGAGAATAGACACAGTCTTCTGTCATGCCAATCGCCTGAAAAATGGTAACACCAATTTTATTAAACCACTCCAGCATGTCTACGGAAATAGGGGCGGCACCAGAATAAATATGGGTTGCCTTTGCCAGTCCTAATTTTTTCTTGATGCTTCTGCGAACGATGTTGTTAATGATTGGAATGGAGAGCAGCAGACCTAGTTTTTTAGGCGGCAGTTTTTCGGAGATTTTTTCTCGGAACTTCGCCCAAATACGGGGCACTGCAAAAAATATGTCCGGTTGTGTATCAGCCAGATTCTTTGGAAAAGTCTCCAGGGATTCAGCGAATGAAAAATATCCGCCCATATAAATACCGGTTAATTCAATACCAAGACGCTCGGCAATATGACTCATTGGTAAATAGGAAAACAATTTGGGCCTTTCCGGAAATTTTAAATCTATAACGGCAGCTGTAATTATGGCATCAAAATTACCAGCAGAATGCATTACGCCCTTGGGCTTTCCGGTAGTGCCGGAAGTATACATAATGGTTAGGATTTCATCGTAATCCCAGGAAGCGATATCGACAGTTGGTTTCTCGGCGGCCAGCATTTTTTCCCATGAATGATCTTCCTGAATGCCATATAGCTCAATGCCGATACGGAGCGTATCCTTAGGAATACCGGCTTGTTGTTCTTTATAATTATCAAGTTTGCCGATAATGATGGCTTTTGATTCGCTGTGTTCCAAAATCTGCTGAATAGATGGGGCAGTCAGTGTAGCATAAAGAGGAACAGAAATATGTCCGGCCATCATAATGGCGAGATCGGCCATGATCCAGTGTGCACAGTTTTTTGATAGCAACGCTACATTGCTTCGATCAGGAAGGTTTAGACGTTTTAAACCGGCAGCAATTTTTCTGATCTCCTCACCAGCCTCCAGAAAGGTCCAGTTGCGCCATTCATTATTAAATGGTTGTCGGAGAAACGAATCATTTGGGACTTCTTTTTCCCATTTGAGAAACTGAAGCAGTGGAGTGCTTTGGCTCATAACAATCGATTTAGTTGTCCTATTTAATCAGAAAACGGAAAAATAAAAAATATCACATCAATGGGGTCCAATGTTTCCATGTCAATGAATATTTCGGCTCCTTATTTTTACCTTCGCCTCATGGCTTCTGATAAAAAACTGTTTCTCCTTGATGCATATGCACTTATCTACCGCGCACATTTTGCATTCACGAAAAATCCACGAATTAATTCTAAAGGAATCAATACTTCAGTTCCATTTGGTTTTACAAATACCCTGCTGGAGGTCATTCAGAAACAAAAGCCTACACATATCGCGGTAGCCTTTGATACTTCTGCCAAAACATTTCGGGATGAGATTTTTAAAGAATATAAAGCGACACGACAAGAGACTCCTGAAGATATTCGGAGTGGTGTTCCCATTGTAAAGGAAATTCTGCGTGGATTTAATATTCCTATTCTGGAACTGGACGGATATGAAGCGGATGATATCATCGGCACGATTGCCAAACGAGCTGAGCAAGAGGGCTTCGAAGTGTTTATGATGACGCCCGATAAAGATTTCGGACAGCTGGTGAGTGAAAAGATATGGCTTTACAAACCCGCCTATATGGGCAATGCCGTTGATGTATTGGGTACAAAAGAAGTGTGTGAAAAATGGGATATCGAAAACGTTTCTCAGGTGATTGACATCCTGGGACTGCAAGGCGATACATCCGATAACATTCCAGGGATTCCAGGGATTGGACCCAAAACGGCCGCTGAACTTTTGAAGAAATATAAGAACGTTGAAAATATTATTGCCCATGCGAGTGAATTGAAGGGTAAGCAAAAGGAACGCGTTGAAGAGTTTGGCGACCAGGCCTTGCTCTCAAAAAAGCTGGCCACCATAATCACGGATGTGCCTGTGCCATGGGATGAAGAAGACCTGGTTTATACCGGGCCTGATGTTGAAAAATTAAAACCCATTATTGAGGAGTTGGAGTTTAAAACGATGGCCCCTCGTATCTACGGACTTCTATCCGGCACACCAGCACCCGAAGCGGCAGTTCCAAAGCAATCGCAGCTGAGTATGTTTGGAGCAGAACGTTCATCGGATACTGCTGAACAAGTCGAAAAAAAATTACGGGACAAAACAACGGTATCTTATTCTAAAATTGAAACAGCGGATAGCCGAAGGGATTTCATTCAAAAGTTGAAAGAACAAAAGCAATTTGCTTTTGAGGTGATTACTGATGGAGCCACCAACTTTGATTTTAACGCGACCACCATAACGATTTCTTTCTCGATGGCAGAAAGTTACTTTGTGGTGCTGGGCAATGATCAAAAAAGTACGCTTCACGAATTCGCCGATATCTTTGAAGACGAGGGCATCAGTAAGGTG
>JAHEMS010000057.1 GCA_024643595.1 Bacteroidota bacterium | reverse complement strand
GTTTCAAAAAATGGACCTATAGTGCGGGAGCTATCGTGGCAACCGTTCATGATACCTTATTTGTGATTGCCTCGTTTGCTATTGCCCGTGTGTTCGGACTTGCTTTTGAGGTGGATCAGGTCTTTGTTGCCGCTGTTCTAACAATTATTGGATATTCGATCAATGACACGGTAATCATTTTTGATCGTATTCGTGAATATCTTGGGTTTGGCGCTAACCATGATCGTGCTACGGTATTTAATGATGCCATCAACAGTACACTTAGTCGAACGTTAATCACTTCAGGTACGACATTAATTGTAGTGGTCGTATTGTTGTTATTTGGCGGAGAAGTTTTAAGAGGTTTCTCATTTGCTTTGTTTATCGGCGTTGGTGTGGGAACGTTCTCTTCTATATTCGTTGCCGCCCCGGTGGTGTTGGATTTAGATACGGAGACTGTGAAGCGAGCTTCAAAAAAATCAGAAGCTAAAGCAGTGGCTTAAATAAATTTATAATCATCAGGAAGCCCCAATTTTTAATTGGGGCTTTTTTATTGTTTCCTATTTCACAATCGCTTGATAAACTTGGTTTTAATTGAATTCTAATGCTAAATTCACCAAATAGGAATTTACTTTTGACCAGATGAAAATTCTTTTAATTGAGGATGAAAAGAAAACCATTCAGTACCTAAAAAAGGGATTGGAGGAGAATGGATATGATGTAGATGCAGCAGAGGATGGATTGTCTGGAAAATACCTTGCCTTTCGTAACCTCTATAACCTGATTATTTCAGATGTAATTATGCCGGGAATCAACGGACACGAACTTTGTAAAGAACTAAGGGCTGGTAAAATTGAAACTCCTATCCTGATGCTTACAGCGCTTGGTGATACTGATGATGTAGTTCAAGGTTTGGATAGCGGAGCGGATGATTATTTAGCAAAACCATTTGAGTTCCGTGAATTGTTAGCGAGGATCCGGTCACTTACAAAACGTCAGCCAAAATATCCTGTGGATGATAATCATTTGCGCATTGCTGATCTCATACTGGATTTAAATAAAAAAATTGTAGTCAGGGCAGGTAAACAGATTGAACTTACGTCAAAAGAATTTTCATTGTTAGAGTATTTTCTCCGTAATCAGGGAAAAGTAATTCCAAGGGCAGAGCTTTCAAAGAATGTCTGGAATGTAGATTTTGATACGGGCACAAATATGGTGGAAGTCTATGTAAATTATCTTCGAAAAAAAATTGACCGTGATTTTGATAAAAAATTAATCCATACACAGTTTGGCATGGGCTATATCTTAAAAGAAGATTAGGGCATGCAGATTCGCACTCGACTTACCTTGCAATTTACCATCCTGGTGAGCACGATCGTCCTGATTGCCTTTATGTCAATTTATTTTTTTACGTATCAGTTTTCTGAACGCGAATTCAATCGTAGACTTAAGGAAAAAGCAATTACTTCAGCCATACTTCTTATCAAGGTAGAGGGCGTAGATTCTGCCTTATTGCAGGTTATCGACCGTGCTAAGCGTGATAATTTATATCGAGAGACTGTTCGTATTTATGACCACGAAGATAAAGAGATATACTTCAGCGGAGATACCACTCGCTTTTTGAGTTCAGCGGCAATTGAAAATATCAGAAAGTATGGGGAGCAGCGCCTGAAAAAAAGTGGGTTTGATGTGATCGGTGTACTTTTCAGGGATAAAGGATCTGATTATGTGGTTGTAGCAGCCGGGGTGGATATTAATGGAGCTGCAAGACTGGAGGATCTTCAAGCCTTGCTGACCATAGCCTATTTGATTTTGACTGCAGTGGTATTTATTTCCGGATGGATTTACTCAGGCCGGGCTTTAAGACCGATAAAACGCATCATGAATGAGGTGAAAAGCATTTCTCCTCAAAATCTTGATCAGCGCTTAAAGGAAAGTCCATATGAGGATGAAATGGGCAAGTTGATTTTAATCTTCAATGAATTACTGGGTCGTATTGCCAAAGCCTTTCAGGTACAGAAAATGTTTGTATCAAACGTTTCTCACGAACTTAAAAATCCACTTACCAATATCACTTCCCAGCTGGAAGTTACGCTTCTTAAGGAACGCTCAAAGGAGGAATATAAGCAAACTATTGAATCAGTATTGGAGGATATACGCGGACTCAACCAGTTATCCAACAGCTTATTGGAATTGGCAAGACTTAACCGAGAGCAGGATTCTTTTACGATGAATCGGGTGCGATTAGACGAAATTATCTGGGACGTACGTGATTTTATTAGTACGATCGATTTAACCTACCGCATTGAAGTTAGTATTCATGAAATGCCCGAAGATGAAAACAAGCTGACCGTGTTGGGGAATCCTCATTTACTGAAGATTGCATTCCAGAATATTGTAGAAAATGCCTGTAAATTTTCGGGGAATAAACAGGCAAAAATTACATTAACATCAGTAAAAGACGAATTGGTGGTGGAGGTATCAGACCAAGGGCCGGGTATTGAAAAGAAGGATTTTAATAATGTTTTTGAACCATTTTTTCGAACGGATGCCACCTCCAAGGTTAAGGGATATGGTATTGGGTTATCATTGAGTCATCGGATTCTGTCCATTCATAAAGGGAGGATTGAATTAGACTCCGCGCCTGGCAAAGGAACGATAGTAAAAGTGGTGTTGGCGGCCCTTAAATGATTCTAATTTCTTTCTAATTGATTTTTAGATGATCAAAGTTCAATGCACACCTACATTGTATTCAGTTTCTTGGTTATTTGAGTTTAGAATTTTGTTTTCAGGTTAGATCAGGAGAGATTTTTTTGAATTTAAATCCGCTAAAAAAAATGGGGCTTAGGCCCCATTTTTTATTTTGAAGTAAATCTTTCAATCCTTGCTCCAACGGCCAGGACCCCCATTAGTGTATCCTGGCGGTTATATTGCTCAATCATCAACTGGTATTTTCCAGGATATTTAAATGTATATTTTTCCATAATCAGGAACTGGTGATCAAAAATATCGCCTATGCCGCTGTGCCCAAATGGTTTACCGGTTTTCTGATCAAACAAAAACTGAGCATTTAACTTTTTATCAACCTGCATGCCTGATGAATCGGCGAGCGTATATTGGATGAATAACCTCGCATAGGGATATTCTAAAGAATTACGAATGTTGTAGTAAATATTATAGGGCTGAGAAGCATCCACGATCTTAAAATCAAAAGCAATGGATTCATCTGCTCTCCAGTATCGATGTTCAAGTTCTGTATTTTGTTCATATAATCGGTCTGGGTCGCAGGAGCATAATAGACCCAGCAGAAAAAAAATAATAACTATCCTCATTATTTACGGGGTCCTTTTGGATTGTTACGTGGCTGTTGATTTTTAGCAGGTTGATTTTGTGCCTGGCGATCTTTACCCTGATTTCGGTTCTTTTTCTTTTTCTTTGATTTGTTTTGATATTTTCTATCCATGGTCTCCAGGTCGCTGTTGAGTTTAGATACAGGTTCTTTCACCATTTCAACATTCACCTCTAAGCTCGCTGGTTTTTTTCCAGCCCTGTTCATCTCCAGAATTTCGTTTACCCGATCAATGCGCAGTGGATACCAGTTATTATCTTCCTTGTACCCAAACCACATAATTTTTCTAAAGATATCCGTCTTTTGAAGGCGTGCTTCGCCCTGTTCGGTTAACAATGGGACCTCCACCTCAGGAATGTCTTTCAATGCCTCCATGTAGGTTTCCAGTTCATAATTCAAGCAGCACTTTAACCGCCCACACTGACCGGATAGTTTGCTGGGATTAAGTGAAAGATTTTGATAGCGGGCTGCACTGGTGGCCACGTTTTTAAAATCGCTTAACCACGTTGAGCAGCAAAGTTCTCGTCCGCATACTCCAATGCCACCTAAACGTCCAGCTTCCTGCCTCAGGCTTATCTGACGCATCTCCACCCGAACTTTAAATTCTGATGCGAGCAACTTAATTAATTCACGAAAATCTACGCGGTCTTCTGCTGAGTAAAAAAAAGTTGCCTTGGTGTTATCTGCCTGAAATTCAACATCCGACAATTTCATATTCAGGTTTAACTGACGGACGATTTCCCGGGTTCGGAACAGTGTTGGAAGATCACGCTTCCTGATATCTTCAAATTTTTCCAGATCTTTTTGAGTGGCAATGCGATAGACTTTTTTGATTTCGTCATCATTGGCTACTTTTTTCTTTTGCATCTGAAGTCTTACCAACTCCCCTTGCAATGAAACATGTCCTAAATGATGACCAGTAGGTGCTTCTACAATAATCGCATCACCAGTGATGAGCGTAATGTCATCTGAATTTCTGTAGAAATCTTTGCGCCCGTTTTTGAAACGGACTTCAACGATAGAAAATCGATTTTCAACTGGCATGTCCATGTTGGATAGCCAGTCGAATACATTCATTTTATTGCAACCGCCTGTCTGGCAGGCACCATTATTATTACAACCAGTAACTTTTCCGTCAGTTTTTGTTCCACAGGCACAGCCCATCCCTTTGTATAGATTAGATGATATTAAATCTTAAAGTTATGTGGTTAAGGTTGTATTGACAAGTGAAGTTTAGGGCGGTCAGGAACTGGATTGAGATCCAAGCCTTAATAGGTCTTGTCCTATGTCTTTTCGGTAGTAAATGCCATCCCATTGTATTGATTCGGCCATTCCATAGGCTTGTTTAACTGCATCAATAAGCGTATTGCCTATTCCTGTGGCCGTCATCACCCGACCTCCGTTAGTGACGACATTGTTATCCTGTAATTTTGTGCCGGCATGGAATAGGGTACTCATTTTGTCAGAAGTTATACCGGAGATCACTTTGCCTTTTTCAAAGGCGTTCGGATACCCACCGGATGCCAGCACTACAGTGGCAGCGAATTCCTTGCTTATTGAAATGGTCTTGCCCGACAAATCACCTTTTGCGGCTGCCACCAGCAACTCGACCAGATCGTTTTCAATTCTCGGCAGAACCACCTCCGTTTCAGGATCTCCCATGCGCACATTATATTCAATCACATAAGGTTCTCCATTCACGTTCATGAGACCAACGAATATGAAACCCTGAAACGGAATACCCTCTTTCTTTAATCCATCCACCGTTGGCTTAATGACCTGATCTTCCACTTTTTTCATGAATAAAGTGTCAGCAAAAATAACGGGGGATACCGCCCCCATGCCTCCCGTATTTGGCCCCGTATCGCCGTCACCAATCCGTTTGTAATCTTTTGCTTCTGGCAGCACGACATAGTCTTTACCATCAGTCAAAACAAATACCGAAAGCTCAATGCCATTCAGAAATTCTTCCACCAACACTTTAGCACTTGCGTTTCCAAATTTCTTGTGTTCCAGCATTTCCCGGATTTCTTTTTTTGCTTCGTCAATGCTCGGACTAATAATTACACCTTTTCCGGCAGCCAATCCGTCGGCTTTTAAAACGATAGGAGGTGTGCAGGTTTCAAGGTAGTTAAGAGCTTCAGTGGTTTCGTGCGCATGAAATGTGCGAGCTTTGGCTGTGGGCACGTTATGCCGCAGCATAAACTGTTTTGAGAAGTCCTTACTTCCCTCCAATTGAGCCCCTTCTTTGCCAGGCCCTACAATGAGTATTGTGCTGAGCAATGGGTCTGCTTCAAAGTAATTTCGAAGTCCACCAACCAATGGCACTTCTGGTCCTACTACGATAAGATCAATTTTTTTATCGAGACACAGCAATTTAAGTTTGTCAAACTCCTCTACACCGATGTTTATATTTTCGGCTAACATCATTGTGCCTGCATTCCCTGGGGCCACATATAGATTCTTACAAAGAGGGCTTTGTCTTATTTTCCATGCGAAAGTGTGTTCCCTTCCGCCATTGCCGATGATTAAAATATTCATATCTGGATGCTAAATGTCAAAGATACTACCAGGTTCTTGTAGTTAAAAAAAATAGCCACCTATTACGGGAGGCTACTTGTGGGTAATGATATAGTTGTGGAAGATGACTAGCTTAATTCGCATATTCACTTAAGAATTTCACACGCATAAGTCGCAGGTTATCTTCCGTAAAGTCAGGGTCTTCATCCTTTAATGCTTCCACGGCATCTTCAATACTGTCTGTTTCAGAATCAAGGAAGTATTCATAAATCTGTTGTTGCTTGTCTTCATCCATCACGGAATCGATATAGTAATCCAGATTAAGCTTGGTGCCGGAGTAACAAATATTTTCTACTTCAGTAAGCAATTCATCAAACGAAATGCTTTTTGATTCGGCAATCTCATCGAGGTCTACTTTTCGGTCGATTTGCTGGATAATAAAAATTTTGATCTTTGATTTATTGACCGATGATTTTACGACTACATCGGATGCGGTTTCAATATCATTTTCATCCACATAGGTTTGAATCAAATCCAGAAATTCCTTGCCAAATTTATTTACCTTCCCCATTCCCACACCATTGACCGAAGCAAGTTCTTCTTTATTGGTAGGATAGGTGGTGGCCATTTCTTCAAGCGATGGATCCTGGAAAATGACATAGGGAGGGAGATCCTTTTCCTTGGCCATTTTTTTGCGCAGGCTCTTCAATAATTCGTATAACTTCTCGTCATACGACTTCGAAACCGGTGTCCTTTCACTGGATTCTTCATCCTCAATATCTGTCGTAAAGTCGTGGTCACGTGCCAATTCAATGGGATGAGGCTTCTTAAGAAAATCCTGACCTTTTTTGGTGATTTTAAGTACGCCAATGTTGTCGATATCTTTTTCAAGGTACTGGTAGATCAGCGTCTGACGAATCACGGATTTCCAAAAATCAGCATCTTCCAGATCGCCTTTGCCATAGATGGGCAAATCAAAGTGAGCATAGCTTTTTACATATTCATCTTCCGTTCCTCGAATTACATTGACCAGATGATTTAGTGTAAAGCGTTCATTGGTTTGCTTCACCGCTTCCAGGGCGATTTTTACAAACTCTGTACCATCGAAACGTTCACGTGGATGCAAACAATTGTCGCAGGAACCACAATTATTCTCCATGTATTCTTCACCGAAATAGTGAAGCAATTGTTTTCGTCTGCATACTGGTGATTCAGCATAAAACTCCATCTCCTGCAGCAGGACACGCGCATTTTCACGTTCCTGTACTGCTTTGTCTTTATTGAATTTCTCCAGTTTGTTCAAATCATTGTGGCTGTAGAACATCAGACAAACACCCTCCAACCCATCGCGTCCCGAACGACCTGTTTCCTGGTAATAACCTTCCAGGGATTTTGGCACATCGTAGTGAACGACAAAACGAACATCTGGCTTGTCAATACCCATTCCAAACGCAATGGTGGCCACAATAATGTCGACTTCTTCATTTAGAAAATCATCCTGATTTTTCATTCTTACATCAGGTTCGAGACCAGCATGGTAAGGTGCGGCCTTAAATCCGTTCACATTGATGAGCTGTGCAATTTCTTCTACCTTCTTGCGGCTCAAACAATAAATGATTCCTGATTTTCCTTTATGTTCTTTTAAAAATTTAATGAGTTGTTTCTTCGTTTCTTTTTTAGGGCGAACCTCGTAGTACAAATTCTTACGATTGAAAGAAGAGATGAATACATCAGCCTCTTCCATCTGAAGATTTTTCTGGATGTCCAATTGCACCTTTGGTGTTGCTGTGGCAGTCAATGCAATCACGTTCATGTCGCCCAATTGGGCAATCATGGTTTTTATCTTTCGGTATTCTGGCCGAAAGTCATGGCCCCATTCGGAAATACAGTGAGCTTCATCGATGGCAACAAATGAAACATTCACCTTACGTAGGAATTCAATATTCTCTTCCTTGTTAAGCGACTCAGGAGCGACATACAAAAGTTTTACCGCTCCCGATATACAATCTTTTTTTAATCGGGTAATTTCACCTTTGCTTAATGTTGAATTTAAAAAGCGTGCATTGATGCCATAAGCATTAAGCTGATCCACCTGGTTTTTCATGAGCGCGATAAGTGGTGAGATCACTATCGCAAGTCCATCTTTGATCATGGCCGGCAGCTGGTAGCATAATGATTTGCCTGCTCCGGTCGGCATAATTACAAATGTATTTCTGCCACCTAATATATTTCGTATAACTATTTCCTGATTTCCTCTGAAATTACCATAACCGAATATTTCCTTGAGTTTCTTCTTTAATTCATCTTTCTCTTCTGCCACGATCATGGTCCTGTTCAATAAAATTTTGAATTACTTATCTTTGTGCAATTTACAAACGACTTAAGCATTGAATATAGTAAAAAATATCCAACAAATAGCCAAGGAAGTTCTCCTAAATGAAGCGAGGGCAGTTGAAAATTTGACTCATTTTATCGATAACGATTTCGAAGATTGTGTAAGGGAAATCCTTCAATCCACGGGACGCGTAGTCATTACAGGGGTAGGTAAAAGTGCCATCATTGCTAATAAAATTGTGGCAACAATGAACTCAACAGGTACACCTGCCCTTTTTATGCATGCAGCAGATGCTATTCATGGTGATTTAGGAATGGTTCAGTCTAATGATATTGTTATTTGTATTTCAAAAAGTGGAAATACGCCAGAAATAAAAGTACTTGTTCCACTTCTGAAACGGAGAGGATCAAAATTAGTAGCCTTGGTGAGTAATATCACTTCTTACCTCGCAGAACATTCTGACTATGTGTTAAACGCAACCATTCAAGAAGAAGCCTGTCCGAATAACCTGGCGCCTACCACCAGCACGACAGCTCACCTGGCGATGGGCGATGCGCTGGCGGTTTGTCTTTTGGAGTTACGTAATTTTTCCAAGGAAGATTTTGCACGCTATCATCCTGGTGGTGCACTGGGAAAACAATTATACCTGAAGGTAGAGGATGTCTTTTCGAATAACGAACTGCCAATGGTGATGATGGGCACCTCTTTGCGTGATGTTATTATTGAAATTTCCTCGAAGCGGTTAGGGGCCACTGCGGTAGTGGATGACGAAAAAAATCTTTTAGGCATAATTACCGATGGTGACTTAAGAAGGATGTTGCAAAAAGAATCTAATATTGCAGTGATGAAGGCCGGGGATATCATGACGCACACACCCAAGTCAATTGACAAAAATGAATTTGCTGTGAAGGCACTGCAGGTGATGCAGGAGAATAGTATTTCTCAGCTGGTGGTGAAAGATGGAACTAAAGTGGCAGGCTTTATTCACCTTCACGATTTACTCAAAGAAGGTATCGTATAACCTTATATTCCTCCGGAAACAATGAATAAAAATCTTTATGTGGTGCTGATGGCAGGGGGTGTGGGAACACGCTTTTGGCCCTATAGCCGTAATTCCAAGCCTAAACAATTCCTGGATGTACTCGGCATAGGCAAAACACTTTTGCAGTCAACCTATGATCGTTTTCTACCACTTTGTCCGAAAGAAAATATTTTGGTGGTTACGCACGAGGAACATTTTGAATTGACGCGTAACCAATTACCGGATATTGAACCCCATCAGATTTTGGCGGAACCTATGCGGAAAAATACGGCTCCATGCATCATTTATGCTTGTTTAAAAATTCAAAGCAAAAATCCAGACGCCGTCATTGTGGTAAGTCCATCCGACCATTTAATTCTTGATGAATCAGAATTCCAGGATACTATTAACTCATGTTTTGAACAGGCAAAAAGTCAGGACAAATTACTTACGCTCGGGATAAAACCCATTCGTCCCGAAACAGGGTATGGCTACATCCAGTATATCGATGGCAAGGCAGCGTTAAAAAAAGTAAAAACATTTACGGAAAAGCCGGAATTGCAACTGGCCAAAAAGTTTATTGAGAGCGGGGATTTTGTTTGGAATGCTGGAATATTTGTTTGGGGGGTTCAAGCTATTTTAGCGGCCTTTCATAAATATTTACCAGAGATGATGGAAGTATTTGAGGAAGCATCAACCCGCTTTGATACCGATCAAGAGCGTACTGCTTTACAATCAGCTTATCTTCAAACAAAAAGCATTTCGATTGACTACGCGATCATGGAAAAGGCGGATAATGTTTACGTATGGCTAAGTTCGTTTGCCTGGTCTGATTTAGGATCATGGAGTTCTTTATATGATAACTCTGCCAAAGACTCAAACAATAATTCGGTAAGTGCGGATTCACTTATTTATGAAACCCGGAATTCGGTAATCAAAGGACCCAAGGATAAACTAATCGTAGTTCAAGGCCTTAATGGATATCTTGTTGGAGCTTTTGATAATGTGGTTATCGTCTGTGAGAAAGATAAAGAAGAACTTTTCAGGAAGATTGTAAATGATTTGAAGAACAAGCCCAACGGCAACGACTATCTGTAGTTTTTCTGGCGTATCGCTTCGTATATGCAGATGCCTGCGGCCACTGAAACATTTAATGAACTGATATTTCCACTCATCGGTACCCGTGCGAGCTGATCGGCTTCTTTCAACAACTCAGGAGAAATACCATCTTCTTCTGACCCCAAAATTAGCGCCAATGGCGAATTTAAGTCAATTTCATAAAGTAGCTTTTTTGCTTTTTCTGTGCAGGCAACAATCTGAATTCCATTGTCTTTAAGAAACCGAAAAGTTTTTTTCATATTATTTACCCGACATACCGGTAAATAGCTGAGTGCACCCGCTGAGGTCTTCATCGCGTCACCGCCTATCGGGGCATTTCCTTTGTCGCCTATTATGATTGCATTTACCCCAGCACATTCTGCCGTGCGTGCGATGGCACCAAAGTTCCGTACATCCGTAACCCGATCGATTATCAGCAGCAGTGGCTCTTTGCCATCGCTATATAGTTTGTCAATGATATTTTCCAGAGAAGCATATTGAACAGCCGCTAAAACACATACAACGCCTTGATGATTTTTTGTGGAGAGGCTGTTTAATTTTTGCTGTGGTACGAAAGTAAACGGAACGCGATTTGACTTAGCCAGCGTAATGAGTTCTTTGATGAGGTCATTGTTTAGTCCGGCCTGAATAAATACCTTTTCGATTTCACGTTTGGCGTGGATAGCTTCCATGACGGCACGTGTGCCGAATATAGTTTCAGATTTTTCCATGATGCGTTCGTAAAAGTAAGGAAAGAAGTGCGTTAAATCAGTACCTGCTTTTTCTCCAAAGGTCGATGGTGGCGAACCAGGTTTCCATGAAGCGTTTGTCACGGATCAATACGTGATTATCCGGATCATAAACACTACCACTTTTTACGAAAGAAAATCTCGATTTCGAAGCTTTGTAATACCAGGTTTCATTGCCGTCATTCACGCTTATTTCATCAGGTAATCCCAAAATCAGGTAAATCATGCCACGATCTGTTTTCCATCCGTCTTTATAGGAGATAAAATACTGATTGGCCAGCTCCACCCTTCTGAAATAACTCCTCATAAACCTGGAGGCGCGTTCTTTATCACGGGTAATGTCAAGAATAACCTTATCAAACTTTGGTTTGTCGCCTTTCGAGTCCACCAATTCGGCATATTCATCCTGTGTGCAAACAAAGATCAGTGGCTTAACAAGATCTTCTATTTTGGAAAATTTAGGATAGATCTTATTGACAACCCTAAAAGCAAAACCTTCGGCTGCGGTGGTATCTTTTTGAAATAGATACAACCCTGTTTTTGCGATTGAAAAGGAGGTGCCAGGTTCAATTTGAAACGTGGAATCATGGAACATGAAACGATCCGATTTACTTTCCTTTTCTGCAAATGGAGGATAAGCCACTGGAAATTCTTCATTGAAGTAGGAAACATAGAAGGTTTTGTCGTCACTGCCTTTGATCGTATAGCGCTGACCTGTGATTAAATATTTATTGATCAACCGTTCATTATCCTTTTCAATCCATCCGCTTACTGGATAATTTTCTTCAATCTTCTTAAAATTTACCCAGCTTTGTTTTGTTTCCTTATTCGTTACGATAACAACCAGCAACCATGGCTTTGTAGGAAAATCAAAACTCCACTTGCCTTTTAGCAACTTTATGGAGGCTGCAGAATCAGGACTGGTAAGTGAAGTTCCACTACTCTGGGTGAAGGTTTCGCGTTTTTCCCAGGCAATGACATATTTCTCAAGGGGTAAAGTATTCGCCTCAATCTCGTAGTAGACATCAATTT
>JAHEMS010000465.1 GCA_024643595.1 Bacteroidota bacterium | reverse complement strand
TACCAGGACTATACTTTTTACAGCGGTTGAGTGCGACTATATTCCTGGGATCGCTACCCGGTCTTTTTTATTTTATCCTGCAAACGATTTCAATTTGATTTGGAGGTATTGATGCACTTGCATGAATCAGCGGTGTTAGTATATTTATGAAATGTCAATGGGCGATTTTCTAACAGGGTATGCAACTCATCCGAATGTTTGGGACGAAATGCATAGTCAGGGAGATATCAGAGCACAGTATAAACTTTTTTTTGATTCGCTGAGTCAGGATGCATCCATAGATTTTTCGCGGAAGGATGAACTGGCAAAGAAACTTTTCATGAGCCAGGGCATCACCTTTACCGTGTATAGTGATGGAGAAGGCATTGAAAAGATATTTCCTTTCGACATCATTCCCCGCATAATTACCAGTCAGGATTGGGCTCATATTGAACTCGGAATCAAACAGCGAATTAAAGCGCTCAATATTTTTCTTCGGGATATCTACCATGACCAATTTATCCTTAAGGATGGAGTTATTCCCGCATCACTGATCTATTCTGGCGGAGGATTTCTGCGCGAGATGGTTAATGTGGATGTTCCCTTTGATATATATACGCACATCTCTGGTATTGACCTGATCCGCGATAGTGATGGATCCTTTTATGTACTGGAAGATAATTTGCGCACCCCTTCAGGGGTGTCCTACATGCTGGAAAATCGTAGCATGACGTATAGAATTTTTCCCGGACTTCTGCCAAAAAGTAATGTGCGGTCGGTTAAGGATTATCCCGATTTATTACTGAAAAATCTTCTTGCCCTTTCCAACCTTCAAAAGAGCAATCCTACAGTTGTATTACTTACCCCTGGTATATTCAATTCAGCCTATTTTGAGCACACCACATTGGCTCGGTTAATGGGTATTGATCTCGTAGAAGGACGAGACCTGGTGGTGGATAATGCCATCGTATATATGAAGACAACGGCTGGTCTTAAAAAGGTAGATGTCATATACCGAAGGGTAGATGATGACTTCCTGGATCCCTTGGTTTTTAATCCCGATAGTATCTTGGGCGTCTCCGGAATTTATTATGCCTATCGTAAGGGAAATGTAGCTATTGTGAATGCTCCGGGAAACGGTGTTGCTGATGATAAATCGGTATATCCATTTGTTCCACACATGATCAGGTATTATTTGAATGAAGAACCGATTTTGAAAACGGTACCTACGTTTGCGATGGATGAACCAGACCATTTCAAGCACGTATTTTCCAATGTGGAAAAAATGGTGATAAAAAAAACCAATGAGAGTGGTGGTTACGGAATGTTGATGGGGCATGCAGCCAACGGATTACAAATTGAAGAATACAGGAAGGAAGTCGAAAGGAATCCACGTCAGTTTATAGCGCAACCCATTATTAGTCTTTCATCAGTTCCATGTTTTATAAATGGTAAACTTCAACCCAGGCGTGTTGATTTGAGACCGTTTGCATTAAATGGACCTGCTGGAATTGAGATTGTTCCTGGCGGACTGACGCGTGTTGCTTTACGGGAGGGATCATTGGTGGTCAATTCTTCGCAAGGAGGTGGGAGTAAAGACACGTGGGTATTAAGCTGACTAAATATTATTATAAAGAGAAATAGATTTTAATGCTAAGTAGAGTTGCAGATGCGATATTTTGGATGGCCCGCTACATGGAGCGTACAGATAATGTACTACGTGTAATGCGCACCAATTATATTGCGTCACAGGATGAAATCCAGAATTTTGACTGGCAACTTTGGGTCGATGGCCTTGGTGCACAGGTATCCGATGCACCGATACGGGTGAGTAACTACCGGGAAGCATTGTTTCACCTGGTGTTAAACAAGGAGAATGACAATTCAGTATTGATCAATATCGTGCGTGCCCGCGAAAATGCGCGCTCTATTCAAGATTATATTACCAAAGAAGTGTGGCAATGCATAAATGATTACTATCACCTCATACAGGATAAGGGGACAGAGCAACTTTTGTTGGAAAGCGATCCGGTAACAGCAATTGATAATTTATTGCGTGAAAGTGTTTTATTTTATGGGACGGTGGACGTGACCATGAGCCGTGGAGAAGGATACACCTTCCTTAACTTTGGGAAACATATTGAACGCCCATTGAGAAGCCTGGACATTTTGGAACTTAAACTTCAGGAAATGACAGAAGGAGGAAATGAAGCCATGCTTTGGAAATATCTTTTATATTCACTTTCAGGATATGAGTTTCATACCAAGCACTATAAGAATGCATTGCAAATGAGTGAGGTAATTCACCAGATTTTTATGAATGATCAGTTTCCTCATTCTGTTATTTACAGTTTGAAACAGTCGGAACGCTATTTTAATAGATTGGATACCATTTCTGTTCCAGAGCATTTTAAGGAGATGGAATTTCTGATTGGGAAATCAATCAGCAACTTGAAATATGGAATGAACCCAAAAGCTAGTTCGGCTGAAGTGAAAGCGTTGATCTTAAAAACAAGGTCAGAAATCAAAGCGTTAGCTCACAAATTAGCGACTCTCTATTTTGGATACTCATAAGCTGACGCTATGCCGCATTTTTATATCCTTCATCGTACTCATTACATTTATTCTGGACTGGTAATAGACTCCGTCAATCAGGTTAAATTATATCCCCTTAGTGATGAATTTCAGAAAGTTCGAGAGCATCATGTTCTCGTGTCAAATCATCCTGTTATCCACACGATCAGGGATTACTTCGGCAACGACACTGGGTTTTTTACGATTCTTTCTCCGCAACATGAAATGATCATTGATAACTTCATGGAAGTAGATATGCTGCCTCCAAAGAAGCTTGCGTTAAATCCATCCATCACTGATGTCTGGAAAGCTGTTCACAGCGATCAAAATCAATTATTGTTTCATGACTTCCTCAAGGCTGAACAGGCGAAATGTCAGGAAGAAGTTCAACGGGCCATTCATGAAATCCTTGGCAAAGTGCAACATCCGCTAGATACCATTCAAGAATTGTCGAATTACATCTATGATAATTTTACCTATGAAAAAGGTGTTACAAACATTGAAACCAGTGTAGATGAATTATGGAGTTTGCGTGCTGGCGTGTGCCAGGATTTTGCCCACCTATTATTATATATGCTTCGGCTGATGGGAGTACCTGGACGCTATATCAGTGGATATATTTGTCCGGGCAGCAGCGAATGGAGAGGGGAGGGGGCAACGCATGCATGGGCAGAAGCATGGTTACCAG
>JAHEMS010000056.1 GCA_024643595.1 Bacteroidota bacterium | reverse complement strand
CGATTGTAGGTCGCGAAAAAGAAATTGAACGAGTGGCTCAAATATTAAGCCGGAGAAAGAAAAATAATCCAATTCTAATTGGCGAACCAGGTGTTGGTAAAACAGCCATTGCTGAAGGCCTTGCCTTGCGCATTGTTCAGAAAAAAGTTTCACGAGTACTGTTTGGTAAGCGTGTGGTCACGCTTGACCTGGCTTCATTGGTAGCCGGCACAAAATATCGTGGTCAGTTTGAGGAGCGCATGAAAGCCGTGATGAATGAACTGGAAAAATCTCCGGATGTAATTTTGTTCATTGATGAACTTCATACCATTGTTGGAGCTGGTGGTGCCTCAGGATCACTGGACGCATCCAATATGTTCAAACCCGCGCTCGCCCGTGGTGAAATCCAGTGTATTGGCGCGACAACATTAGATGAATATCGTCAATATATTGAAAAAGATGGTGCATTGGCCCGTAGGTTCCAAATGGTCATGGTCGATTCCACATCAGTAGATGAGACCATTCAGATTCTGGAAAATATTAAAGAGAAATATGAGGATCACCATCATGTAAGTTATACCAAGGAAGCTTTGGAATCGTGCGTAAAGCTATCTGATCGCTACATAAGTGATCGCTTCCTGCCTGACAAAGCCATCGATGTAATGGATGAAGCAGGAGCGCGCGTGCATATCAACAACATTCATGTGCCCGATGAAATTGTGAAATTTGAAGAGGCCATTGAAGACGTTAAGAAGGAAAAGAATCGCGTTGTTAAAAGTCAGAAATATGAAGAAGCAGCACAGCTTCGGGATAAGGAAAAGAAACTGATCGAACAACTTGATCTTGCTAAAGCCCGCTGGGAGGAAAAGACGCGCACTGAAAAGTATACCGTTACCGAAGATAATGTTGCCGATGTCATAGGAATGATGACAGGCATACCCGCTAATCGTATCGCTCAAAAAGAAAGCAACAAATTGCTGGGCATGGCAGAGGAGTTGAGCGGAAAAGTAATTGGCCAGGAAGAAGCCATCAAAAAATTGACAAAGGCCATTCAGCGTACACGCGTTGGTTTAAAAGATCCCAAGAAACCGATCGGTTCCTTCATTTTTTTAGGGCCTACCGGTGTGGGAAAAACAGAATTGGCAAAAGTGTTGGCAACTTATCTATTTGATAAGGATGATACATTGGTGCGTATTGACATGAGTGAGTATATGGAAAAATTTTCCGTATCCCGATTGGTCGGTGCACCTCCTGGGTATGTAGGGTATGAGGAAGGAGGACAACTAACTGAAAAAGTTAGGCGCAAGCCATATTCCGTTGTATTACTTGATGAAATTGAGAAGGCGCATCCGGATGTATTTAACATTCTGTTACAAGTGTTGGATGATGGAATTCTAACAGACGGCCTGGGCCGAAGAGTGGACTTCAGAAATACCATCATCATCATGACTTCAAATATTGGTGTCCGGGATTTGAAAGACTTTGGAGCTGGGATTGGTTTTGCAACCAAGGCAAATCGAGAAAATTCAGAAGAGTTGATGAAGTCAACTATTCAAAGCGCATTGAAGCGTGTATTCAGTCCTGAATTTTTGAATCGTCTTGACGATATCATTGTATTCAACTCATTACAACGTGAGCATATCCATAAGATCATAGACATAACACTTGGAAAACTTTTTGCACGAATCACCACGTTAGGATACCATGTGGAGTTAACTGAGAAGGCAAAAGACTTTCTGGCCGAGAAAGGCTATGACCAACAATTTGGTGCTCGTCCGTTGAACAGAGCCATACAGAAATATCTCGAGGATCCTGTTGCTGAGGAAATTCTGAAAGGTGAAATTGCTGAAGGGGGCACTATCCTGGCAGATTATGAAGGCACCGGAGAATTACTGACAATCAAAGTGAAGAAACCGAAATCTTCGAAAGAAAAGAAAAGCGAATAATTACAAAAGGCGGGGCAACCCGCCTTTTTTTATTCCTATCAATAACTTCCCAGGAATTTTCTAAGGAACCATTCCATAGATATCAAGGTCAACAGCAAAAAGAAAACCCACTTCAAATTGATCAATTGATTGAAGCTTTCATCCGTATGAATCAGGTTAGCCGCTTTGGTTTTACCAAGCTCACTGGTTAATAACGAAAGTTGATCAGCTCTATAAAATCTACCACCCGTTTCTATTGATAATTTCCTGAGTAGGTCAAAATCTGCTACAAGGTTTTGGGCCTCCAGGTTTTTAGATGTTATCAAAAATCGCCCAGTTACTTCTTCGGTATTACCATTAAGATTAGTCGAAGCTTTAAAATAATAAATGCCCTCTTTGAGACCTCCAATCCGATAACGCGAACCTCCAGGACTAGTCGTATAGCTGTACTTTGTAATTTTGCCGGCCTCATCACGTAATTCCAATTGAATATCGTTACCATAGATCAACTCATACAATTCATTGTAGACCTGACTCTCAATCAGGACAGGTTCTGATTCTGAGAACTCATTTTGCAAAGGGAAGCTGCGGAATTTGCGTTTATCATCTCGTGTGCTTAGGTATTGAATGAGCTTTGAAATTAGTTCATCAAAAATTTCTGTGTTGCCACTATCGGCAAACTCACTTAATCTCCACCTCCACAACCCCTCTCCAATTAAAACAGCGATTTTTTTATCTTCTGCCTCCCAGCTTAATAAAAGCGGACGATCTGTTATAACACTGCCAATGCGCTGATAAAGTAATACATTGGCATTCGGTGGGTATGTAAATTTTCCAAATGGAACCTGCACCGGTGGATATTCCGAAAAAACACCATTACTATTTTCTGAAAAACCAAAATCGAGAAAGTTGCTATTAATTATGGGGGTGACTTCATCCCATTGACCTCGATATTCAAATTGAACAGGAATCTGATAAGCCGGAAGTTGCCGCACATTGCTTTGACTCCCAATCATCAATAGTAATGAAGTAGGCCCCTTCGCTAGCGCATTATAAAGAGAAATCGTTCTTCCGCCAAGATCAATAGCTTGATGAAAAATAATGAGCTCTGCTCCACCTGGCTTCAGATACGTAGCATTTGCGTCGGCTATCCCTGGAATATGAACAATAAATTCATAGTTAGAATTTTTGTCTAATACTGCTCGCAATGCTTTTATATCAGGATGTGGGGCTGGAGCAATCAAGATGATTTTCTTTTTGCCATCCACTACTTCAATGAAAATACTCGTGACGTTATTCCGCTTATTATTTTCCTGGTCGATAGGCCGAACCGAAACGTCATAACGTTGAATTCCCTTTTCTGTCGCGTCCAGTTGAAAATCAAAATCAACCAAAGTTCGTGTACCTGCATTTTTCTGTAACATGGATATCACTTTCCCATCCCGGCTTATGGTAACCATGACATCCTGATTGATAATACCTTGCATGAGTACTTGCGCCTTAACGGGAAATTTATTTCCCTGATAGGCAATTTTATTAAATGCAATATTTTTTAAAATCAAATCAACCCTTTCCGTTGTATCTCCCAGGCCAACTGTAATAACGGGCATCCGTAGAGGAGAATAAATGGGAGAAGTTCCCGAATTATAGATGCCATCTGATATCAAGACTATACCTGCCAAATTTTTTCCTTCAAATTCATTTACAACATTTTGAATTCCCCTATTTATATCTGATATAGTTCCAGTTGCTTTTATAGAATTGATTTCGTTTCCATTTAAATCCTCCCACTTTACATCGTATCCGGAAGCCTCAATGATTTTTTTTGTTTTATCTAATTCCCGGATAAAGCTTTCCTGACTAACAGAATCCATCACTTCACCAATAGAAGTTGATGTATCCATTAAGAACACCCATGCCGGCCTCTCATATTCGTTGGTTATGAATTTCATAATGGGACCCAGCAGCAAGAAAGAAAGAAAAAAAACTGTTATCGATCGTAAAGAAAATAACAACTGGTTGATTTTTTTGCTCCAGGTATACCGTGATTTATAAAGTAAGTAGGCATAACCCACTCCCGCTAACAAGCAGAGAATTATATAATAAGGTGAATTTTCAAAAAGTAAGCGCTGCATTAATGGATTTCCGGTAAGTTTAGATTCACTTGCTAATAGTTATATTTTTTATCCCACAATTTTTTTAAATAATTTCTCAATTCCTCTTCACGTGCATTTCTTCCAGGCTCATAGAATTTTGAATTGATAATGGCTTCTGGTAAAAATTCCATTGCGGCAAAGTTATTACGGAAATCATGAGCATATTGATATCCTTTGCCATAATCCAGCTCTTTCATGAGTTTGGTAGGGGCATTACGAATAGCCAGTGGGACTGGCAGATCCCCCGTTTCTCGTATCATGCTCAAAGCTTGGTCAATGGCAACATAACTGGCATTGCTCTTTGGAGAGCAAGCAAGATAAATTGCACATTGCGAAAGTATTATTCTGGCCTCTGGATAACCAATCACGTTCACTGCCTGAAAAGTTGTAGTAGCCATCACCAACGCTGTAGGATTAGCATTGCCAATATCTTCAGATGCCAATATCACCATTCTCCGGGCGATAAACTTTACATCTTCGCCTCCTTCGATCATCCGGGCCAGATAATAGACGGCAGCATTAGGATCACTACCTCGAATAGATTTTATGAATGCGGAAATAATATCATAATGTTGCTCTCCACTCTTATCATATATCGCAATGTGTTTTTGGGCTACATTCATCACCAACTCATCCGTAATCTCTACATCACTAGTGACTGATTCGTTGATTAATTCAACCAGATTTAAAATCTTTCTTGCATCGCCTCCGGATATGTTAATCAGCGCCTGATATTCCTTTATATCAATCTTTCTTTTCTTTAACTCAATATCCTTTACAAGGGCCAGATTAATTAATTTAATGAGGTCAGCTTCATCGAGTGCTTTCAACGAATACACCTGGCACCTGGATAGTAAAGCTGAATTCACTTCGAATGAGGGGTTTTCAGTGGTTGCCCCGATCAAGGTTATTATCCCCTTTTCAACGGCGCCCAACAAGGCATCTTGTTGTGATTTATTAAAGCGATGAATTTCATCAATGAATAAGATAACCCGACTAGCTCGTCTTGCCTGATCGATCACGTCTCGTACATCTTTCACTCCAGCGCTTACTGCGCTGAGCATATGAAAAGGGCGCTTAACCTCGTTGGCAATAATGTTGGCGATGGTTGTCTTTCCAACACCGGGTGGACCCCATAATATCATTGAGGGTACGTTCCCCGATAGTATCGCCTTTCTGATAATTCCCTGCTCACCAACCAAATGTTCCTGCCCGATCAGGTCCTCGAGTTTCGAAGGCCTCATGCGTTCAGCTAATGGTGTTTTAGGTTCAAACATGATTATAGGTACATAACGATAGCGAGCAAATTTCCCATTATCCCTGTTAAGAGGCAAACAAAGAAAGCAATCAAAAAAATGCTATACTTAATAATAGTCTTGCTCCAGGGTTGTTGATACATCCGTTTCATGCCTAATGGTATGTAAACAACTATCCAGATAACAATGGCCAACGTCAATAAACCTCCAACCACTGGAATGTACTTCAACAATAAATATAATGAAGCCGCGAGGTAAAAAAAGTTGTAATAATAGATGGCGAAGACGAGGTGCTCTGAGTAATAATAGTCATGCTTTAAATATAACAACCTTAACAAAAGAGCAAAAATTGGTAATAGGAAAAACAACACTTTTGAAAAGTTATCAAAAAACGCCTGACTAAAATCTTGAGAAAAACGTTTCCCTCCATCATTACCCTTATACCGCTGATTCAACTCAATGCTACGAATTGTTAACTTTCGCATTATCCAACCGTCGCGCTCTGATACCGGTAGCGATTCTTGAATTGAATCATATTCTCTTAAAGTAGCATAGGTTGAACTGGTAAGACTAAACCCGGTATTCCCAACCTTCCCCTTGGTTTTCTTTTTGATGCCGTCTATATTAATTACAGACGAGTTTTCGATTAGCATCGCTTTATAGATGGAATCGATTTTTAAGGAATCCAGTCCGGATTTTTTAAGTTCGTCCTTTATTTTTTCCAAACTTTCTGTTAAATCTTTCTCATTATCCGCACTAAACGATTCGTATGCCGCTTTGTCCTTATGATCAGGCAATGAGAAAAGTAAAAGAAAGAAAATAAAGCTGATGAAAGCATAAGCACGTGCTGGATGGTAATATGTTTCCCGTTTCCCTGCTGTGTATTCTACAGGCAGAAAGCCCGGCTTAAATAAAAGGAACTTGACGGTGCGAAAAAATTTTGACTCGAAACTGTAAAAAGAACCAATAAAATTTTCGATCAATTCGCTCATCGTTTGTCGTTTAGGCAAATCTCTTTGACCGCATTGGTGACAATAAATGTTGATTAACTTACTACCGCAGTTCAAACAAAATTCATTGTTCAGCTTTTTCTTTGCGCCCAACTCCGCTTCTACCATCCCTTCTGCAGCTGGAATTGATTCGAGTGGTTCATTCATAGTTCAGAAAGACAATTTATTAATTACGTCGATTGTTTTTTCCAACATGCGATCATCAAAATCGAGATGGGTAACCAGCCGGATCTCATGATCGCCAAACTTGATGGCTTTTATATCATGCGCCCCTAATTTGGCAAGAACTTGATCCGGAGTAATGCGATCGATTATTGAAAAAATCACAATATTGGTGTCGACCGGCATAATTGATTTCACCCAATTTCTATTTTTCAATACGCTACCTAATTCTCGAGCACGAATATGATCTTCTTGTAAACGATCAATGTGATTATCCAACGCATAAACCCCTGCAGCTGCTAAAAATCCAGCCTGCCGCATACCGCCACCAAAAACTTTTCGTATGCGTCTCGCTTTGACCTCAAGCTCTTTCTTACAAACCAGAACGGAACCGACTGGTGCACCCAATCCTTTCGAAAGGCAAATGGAGATGGAATCAAAATATTTCCCATAATCAGCTGGGCTATCACCCGTCTCAGTAAGCGCATTAAAAAAACGTGCTCCATCCAGATGCATCTTTAATCCCTTTAAGCGAGCAAATTCGCTGATCAGAGCAATATCCTTTAGATAGTAGTAACTGCCCGCCTCGCGCACAACTGTATTTTCCAATGATACTACAGAGGTAAAAGGTTGGTGAACATCGTGAGAATTATTAAGGTTATCCGCAACATCTTTTACTGAAAGTCGGCCCCGATCACCATCCAGCAATCGTACACTCGCCAGGCTATTTCCCGCGACGCCACCTCCCTCATATTTATAAATATGAGAACCTTTATAGCAGATTACTTCATCATAGGGTTGTGTAAGAATTTTTATTCCAATCTGATTTGTCATCGTGCCAGATGGACAAAAAATAGCTGCATCCATACCAAGCTTCCTGGCGCATTTTTCTTCCAATGCTTTCACAGATGGATCTTCACCAAATACATCATCTCCCACTTCGGCACTCATCATGGCTTCATGCATGCCTCTTGTTGGCCGGGTTACTGTATCACTTCTTAAATCAACAATCATGATTTTTGAATTAAAAATACAAGTTACAAAAAGGGTAATGTATCGGTTTAATTTATAAGCGCATTTGGTTTTTAAGGCAGATGGACCTACTTTTGTGCCACTAAATCGCGGGGTGGAGCAGTTGGTAGCTCGTTGGGCTCATAACCCAAAGGTCACAGGTTCGAGTCCTGTCCCCGCTACAAAATAAAGCGACTTATTTAGTCGCTTTTCTTTTTAAAATATCCTTCGATCAATTCCTGTTTCCATCTAAATCAATAGAACCCAGGGCTCATATCCGCCAGCTGGCGGACAAAGGTTCGAGTCATGCCCCGTTATTAATCGTTAATAACGGTGTGTTAGGCTATTTCTGATAATTAGATACTAATCTGGGGTAGTCATACCCTGTTCTCCCTACTGAATTATCCACAGTTAAAATGATTTTTTTCATAATATATTAAGTGGCGGATTAGATTGACCATTTAATTAGCCACAAAGTCCTAATTTTAAGTTTAGTTCTGGTTTACCAATGTCAACTCCACATAAATCTGGTTTCGTAAGCATCGTAGGGAAGCCCAACGTGGGAAAGTCTAGTCTTATTAACAAGTTGGTAGGCGAAAATCTTTCCATCATCACCGCCAAAGCACAAACTACGCGTCATCGTATAATGGGGATTTTGAATGGTGAAGACTTTCAAATTGTTTATTCTGATACGCCCGGTATACTCGAACCGAAATATGAACTTCAAGAGGCGATGATGGGCTATGTTAGAGTTTCTCTCGAAGATGCCGATCTGATTCTGTTAATTGTAGAACTAGGTGAAAAATATGATGAACAGTTATTCGCCATCTTCAAAACTATACAAACTCCAATTCTGTTGGTGATCAATAAAATTGATCTCGCCAAAGGTTCGCAAGTTCATGACAAAATTGAATATTGGAAGAGTATGATATCGACCAAGGATATCATTGCGGTTTCCGCAAAAGAAGGGACCAATCTTGATATATTGTTTGCATCGATAATAAGTTATTTGCCCGAGCATCCAGGTTACTATCCGAAAGGTGATTTCACTGACCGCAGCGAACGATTCTTTGCTTCTGAAATAATTCGTGAAAAAATCTTTTTAAACTACGAACAGGAAATTCCGTACAGTTCGGAAGTGGGCATTGAAAGTTTTAAAGAAGAAGAAGCCATCATTCGCATCCGAGCTACAATTTATGTAGAACGCGATTCGCAAAAAGGAATCCTCATTGGTAAAGGTGGTAGTTCGCTCAAAAAAGTTGGAACAGAAGCACGCATGGATCTGGAAAAGTTCTTTAACAAAAAGGTTTTTCTGGAAACTCATGTGAAAGTGGCCGATAATTGGAGAAAGCAAAAACTGAAACTTAAACACTTCGGATATACGGAGTGACCTCCGCTGGATTGATTGCCCATCCTATGCGGGTGTGAAGAGGGTAAATTTTTAAATAGGATTATAATCATCAACTTTGCGTTTTGATTTTGGCTTTGAAGACCTACCTGAACGTTGATCCCTAAGAAATGGCAAATATAGTCGCGATAGTTGGAAGGCCTAATGTTGGCAAATCAACGTTTTTTAATCGTTTAGTTGAACAGCGTCAGGCCATTATGGACGACATGCCAGGGGTAACCCGAGACCGTCATTATGGATATGCAGAATGGATCGGCAAATACTTCACGGTAATAGATACAGGTGGATATGTAACCGATTCAGGCGATAAATTTGAATCGGAAATCCGTAAACAAGTAGAGTTAGCCCTTGAAGAATGTACATCGGTGATATTCATGGTAGACTGCAAAGATGGCCTCACTGATTATGATAAAGAGTTTGCAAAAATTATCCGCAAATCTAAAAAACCGGTATTCATCGCAGCTAATAAAGCGGATACACCGAATAAAGCCATTGAAGCGAATGAGTTTTATGCCCTGGGCATGGGTGAAGTTTATCCCATTTCAGCTGAAAATGGTGGCGGAACCGGAGAACTGCTCGATGAACTTGTAAAAATATTTCCTTCCGAAGGAGTGGAGGATCCTGATGCCGGTATACCTAAAATTGCCATTCTTGGTCGGCCTAACGTAGGTAAATCATCATTCTTAAATGTTTTATTGGGAAAAGAACGAAGTATTGTGACTGATGAGGCCGGCACTACTCGTGACGCGATTCATTCACGCTATAAGATGTATGGCAATGATTTTATTCTGATTGATACTGCCGGAATAAGGAAGAAAACAAAGGTAAAGGAGGATGTGGAATTTTATTCCGTGCTCCGATCACTTAGGGCGTTGGAAGAAAGTGACGTCTGTATCGTCATTATTGATGCGGAGCGAGGTCTTGAATCGCAGGATGTAAATATTATCGGTCTGGCACAGAAGCAAAACAAGGGCATTGTTATAATGGTGAATAAGTGGGATTTGATTGAGAAAGACACTAAAACCGCAGATATCTTTAAAAAAGATATTTTAGAAAGGATTGCTCCCATCACCTATATACCCATCATTTTTTCCTCGGTTCTTACCAAGCAGCGAATCTTTCAGGTAATAGAAAAGGCCGTTGAAGTATATCATAATAAAACCAAAAAAGTACCCACTTCGCAACTGAATGATGCCTTACTTCCGGAAATTGTACATTATCCACCAGCAGCCATTAAAGGAAAACTCATTCAGATTAAATATATAACACAAATACCAGGCAAGTCCCCTGCTTTTGCTTTCTTCTGCAATCTTCCTCAATATATTCAGGAAAGTTATATGCGCTTTTTGGAAAATCGACTAAGGGAGAAATTTGATTTTGAAGGAGTACCGATCAGGTTGTATTTCCGTAAAAAATGATTCAGAAAACGATTGCATTAATTTTAATCGGTTAAAAATCACTATTTTCTCTAATAAGATTCTAATTTATTCATGAGATCTTCTTCAAAAACCGAATAGGCATTGTACATTTGCGCCCAAATTCAAATAACCTGTAAACTATGAAAAAAATTATCGCATCCCTTATCGTTTGTGGCTTTGCTGTAGCAATGGTTGCCTGCGGTGCCAAGAAAGAAGAAACAACAGAAACTGCTGATACCACAGCTATAGAAGCCCCTGCGGCTGAACATCCTACTGCTGACTCAACAGCGGCTGAACATCCTGCGGCTGACTCAACAGCGGCTCAATAATTCAATCTCAAAAAGATTGATGACAAGAGGCTTTAGGTATCTAAAGCCTTTTTTATTTTGCGCTTGTGTTAATTGAATCAAAAGTCAGTGAAGTATTAATTTCGCATGTGCCTGGTCGGGCCTTTGAGTATTGCCTTTCTCTCTGGCAAAATGATCCATTCGACTTTCGCTTGCGTAAAAAAAGAATGTCAAAAGCGGGTGACTTCACCTGCCATCATGGAAAGACACCCCGTATTACAGTTAACCACGACTTATCCGTTCATGAATTTCTCCTAACCTATGTCCATGAAGTGGCTCATCTGCATGTTCACAAAAGATATGGCTTCCGGACAGATCCGCATGGCGCTGAATGGAAGAAATTATTTCAACAATTGCTTTCTCCCTTAATAACGATTGATATTTTTCCAGAACCGGTGTTGACCTGTTTGAAAGATCACATGGTAAATCCAAAAGCAAGCACGTATTCAGACAGTACATTAACTAAACTATTGCGATCAATCGACCCAAGGGTGAAAAGTGTGACCCTTCTTTCAGACTTACCGGAGGGAAGTATTTTTGATTTTCAGGGTAGATGGTTTAAGAAGGGAAAACTGAAGCGAACCCGTGTATTATGTCAGGAAATTAAATCCAAAAGACAATACCTTGTTCCAGCAGACGCACCCATTGGAAGTGCACAACTTACCCTACTCTAATTGAGCCTGCGCTGAATAAGAGCACTTACGAGTTCATAAAAACGCAGTGGATGCAGAGTTCGCCATTGATCAATCTGCAAGGTACCTCCCATGTTGACATAGGTATCCACGTGATATTTTCTAAACTCTTGTTGAATGAATTCTGGAAAATTTACAGCGGCAATCCAGCCTTCCTCCACCTCTTCAAACCACTCCTCATAATACAAATCATCAGAGCCATGAAAGTTGAAAATATTTTCACCAAGCAAAATGAATTTGTTGATGCCCTCATACATGAGCAATTCAAGAAAATCTCTCTTTAAGGTCATGATGTCATTGTAAAGGGTATCGTTCCATTCACCAATGAATTCCAATACTACAAAACCCTCCTGATAATCCGCATAAAGTATCTTCAGGTAAAGAGTTTCGGAGCCAAAAGAATCCCATGCAGGATCGATGTAGTAGCCATAAATCGCCTCCGAATACAAATCGTAATTATATTCCTTGCCATGAAAAGGTGAACGATCATCAAACGATGAATCGTAATATTTAAGCCAACCTGCATAAGGCTCAATATTGTGCATGCCAGCATTTAATTATTTCTTACTATCTACTGCCGCCCTCACATTACCAAACTTTTTAAGTAGCAGCTCGGCTTCTTGTTGATTGATTTTCAATTCATCCATGACCATTTTTACTCCACGAGCAATTAATTTATCATTGGTGAGTTGCATGTCAACCATTTTATTGCCGCGCACCCGACCTAACTTTATCATAGTCGTGGTAGAAATCATATTCAATACTAACTTCTGTGCAGTACCCGATTTCATTCTTGTACTACCG
>JAHEMS010000464.1:2861-3255 GCA_024643595.1 Bacteroidota bacterium | reverse complement strand
ATGTGAGACGAAATAGAATCGCTTTATTAAATACAGATGGATCTCTTGATTTGGACTTTAATAAAAATAATGTAATCAATGGCGATTTTAGAGTAAATGTATTGGAAGTTTTTGAAGATACAGGTCATATTGTATTGGGAGGAACTGCCTCAACCCCCAATTGGAGTACGAATGGAAAGTTAATGATGTTAGACAATCAGGGAAATATAGAGCCGAACTTTAATTTAGCTAATAATAATTCTTCCTTAATAAACGAAATAGCAGTAATTAATAGTAATAAGTTTATTTATGGGGGTTATCCTGCAGGAGGATTTTCAAATGAAGCTGCCAAATCACCAGTTTTTATTTCAGACAAATGGCGTCAAAATATTGACAGCCTTTCGATAGGTGGCTT
>JAHEMS010000464.1:0-2851 GCA_024643595.1 Bacteroidota bacterium | reverse complement strand
TAATAAGGCAAGCTTTTATGATTTTTATTCAGTTGATTCTTCTAATTTAATTGTGGGTGGATATTTTGTTGAACTGAATGGCTTTCAAAACTCGGGTCTGGCAAAAGTAAAGTTAAATGGAGGTATCGATATTCATTTTCATTTTGATGTTCAGGGAGGTGTGGAGAAAATTCTGAAGGAAGATGAGGAGAATATCCTGATTTTTGGAAAATTCAGTGAAATCAATGGAAATCCAAGCTTTTCTGCAGCTCGCATTAAAATAACAAATCAGGCACCACAAATAACAGAGGAGATTGAAATTCTCATTGATGAAGATTCTGTATTTAATTTT
The DNA here is from genome assembly GCA_024643595.1 of Bacteroidota bacterium. Taxonomy (GTDB): domain Bacteria; phylum Bacteroidota; class Bacteroidia; order Cytophagales; family Cyclobacteriaceae; genus ELB16-189. The sequence goes on along the minus strand of JAHEMS010000464.1, from coordinate 2,520 downwards.
ACAGCCAGCGATCTTGCCATCTATGATGACGATGATTCGCTATCCGAAATTAAAGTTCTTTATCAACTTGGTGAAAAATATACGGTTCAAAATAATAAAGTTGTACCTGAAAAAAATTATAGTGGGAGTCTGAATGTTAATGCACGAATCACAGATGAAAAGGATACTGTTGACATCACCATTAAAATCAAAGTAATGGCAGTCAATGATGCCCCTTCAATATTGCATCTAAAAAATGAACTCTCGATCATGAACGCAACTTCGTTGACATTGACTACTGATCTATTTGAAATTGATGACCCCGACAATTCATCTGGTGATTTCTCATTAGTGATACGTGAGGGAGGCAACTATTGGATTGAAGGTAATGTTATAAAAGTCCCTGATCACTTTTTTGGAGAGATAACTGTTGGAGTTTGGCCAAGTGATGGTATTGATCAGGGTGAATTATTTACATTTAACGTGCGTGTTGCAACTATAACAAACTTAAAGGAAGAAAATGATGAAGTGGTTTATATCTACCCCAATCCTGTTTCAAATGGAAATTTGGAGATTTCTAACAATATGCACGAACAAATCATACAAAATTTAAGGCTATTTGATCTAAGTGGGAATATCTTATTGTCAAATAGTACAAATCCCATTTATCCCTTGACTAAATCAACCGTCAATCTAAATCACTTGAATCAAGGTATATATATTTTGCAATTAGAAACTGAAGGTTCAATGATCATTAAAAAAATTTTAATCAACTAATATTATAATCTGCCTTAATGCGTACAGTAGTTAGTTTTATAAAACAGCTATATTTTAACTAAAAAAATCCACGGTCAGTTCAACAACCCTTTCCAAATCTTTTGGGAGAACAATCCCAGTATAAGGATGCCCTCCACCAAAAGTGTGGTCTGCTCCTTCTATTATTTCAATATTTATCCCTGAATTCCATGATTTCATTTGTTTTACGGCCTCTACCGAGACTGTTGGATCATCCGATCCGTGGATAGCAAGCATTGGGATTTGCATGCTTTTTACTGCATCTGGAACTTGCAGGCGGTTACTGTTTTCAACAAAATTTTCTACCAGTTGATAGTCCAATGGCATCTCCTGATTCGTGCGTGCATTGTGAATGTAGATACGACCTTTTCTTTTCCAGTATTCCAGTTCTTCTTTTGAATGCCATGAGGCCAGATTATTGACCGCAGCCCATGACACTACTTTTTTGATTCGCCGATCTTCTGTAGCTTTCAGTATTGCGGCTGCGCCGCCACGGCTGTGGCCCATGATAAAAACTTTGTTCAGGTCCATTTCTTCCCCTGGGATAACACATGACGAGGAAAAAAGATTATCGATCAGCACTCCGCAATCATCCAACTCTATACAAAAATTATTTTTGGCGAAGGCCTCCAGATCTGAAAATTCATTGGGTTGGTCCAGTGTCACACCATTGTGCGAAAAATTCATTTTTATAAACATAAACCCTGCTTCACCAAACTTATCAGCTACAATATTAAATGGCCCCCAGTCTTTAAAACCCTTAAATCCATGGTTGAAAATAATGACTGGCTTAGGATTTCCGTCCTTTATATAGCGGACATCCGCCATGAATTTTCGGTTGTTGTGTTTAGAAGTTAGTGTGATGTCTATTTTTTCCATCCGGTAAATTTATTGTAGCGAAAGGCAAGTTGCAAGCGCTAACGCCAACCTAATTTCAGTCTGTGAGATTAACTTTATAAATCCATAAACTTTGTTGCTCAACAATTTGATATTATACTTGTACGATCATTTTTTAGATGTCACAGAATCTTAAAGAAATACAAGCCCCTATTGCTCTCGAGATGATGGAATTTGAAAAAAAATTCCGAGAGTCTATGAAGAGTAAAGTCCTTCTTCTGGACAGAATAATGACGTATATCGTAAAACGCAAAGGGAAACAAATGCGTCCGATGTTTGTATTTCTTTCTGCCGGTGTTACAGGAGGAATCGACGAATCTACCTATCGTGGAGCTGCACTAATTGAGCTTTTACATACCGCTACCTTGGTTCATGATGATGTAGTGGATGATGCAAATTATCGGCGAGGTTTTTTTTCGATTAATGCCTTATGGAAAAATAAAATTGCTGTACTTGTTGGAGATTACTTATTGTCTCGTGGTCTGTTACTTTCTATAGACTACGGCGATCATCAACTTTTGAAAATAGTGTCCAACGCTGTTCGTGAGATGAGTGAAGGGGAACTATTACAGATGGAAAAAGCACGTAAACTCGATATTGATGAGGAGGTTTATTACGAAATTATCCGACAAAAGACAGCATCTTTAATTGCTTCATGCTGCGCAGTCGGAGCGAGTTCATCTGGTGCGGATACAGCAACCATTGAGAAAATGAGACTTTTTGGTGAAAAAGTGGGTATGGCATTTCAGATCAAAGATGATTTGTTTGACTTTGGTTCTGCTGAAATTGGCAAACCACTTGGCATTGATATCAAAGAAAAAAAAATGACTTTGCCACTGATTTACGCTC
>JAHEMS010000463.1 GCA_024643595.1 Bacteroidota bacterium | reverse complement strand
TGTAGTGGGTTCGGGAATCAGTGGTGGTTGGGCAGTTAAAGAGCTTTGTGAAAAGGGATTAAAGGTTTTATTGCTCGATCGTGGCCGCCCCGTGGAACACATCAAAGACTACATCACCACCAACAAGAAAATATGGGAGCTTCCGCACCACAATCGCCTGACCTTATCAGCCTATGAGGAAAGCCCTACGCAACGAAAGGTGGAATACGCATTCAACGAATACTCAGGGCATTTTTTTATTAAGGATACCGATCATCCATACAACCAGGTGAAACCATTTGACTGGATTCGAGGATACCAGGTGGGTGGTAAGTCATTATTATGGGCACGATGGGTACAGCGCTGGAGTGATTTGGATTTTGAAGCGAATGCAAAGCAAGGAATCGGTGTAGATTGGCCGATTCGTTACAAAGATATTGCGCCCTGGTATAGCTATGTGGAAAAATTTGTAGGAGTGAGTGGTAGCAAAGAAGGAATTCCACACCTTCCGGACGGTGAATTTCTTCCGCCTATGGAGATGAATTGCATAGAGCAACACTTTATGCAAAAATTGAAGAAATCACACCCAACTCGCTATTATATGATCAGTCGCACGGCCAATCTTTCGCAAGCTCAGGATATTCATAAGAAGATGGGTAGGAACAATTGTCAGTATCGTAATCAGTGTGATACAGGTTGTCCGTTTGGAGCAGCTTTCAGCAGTAATTCATCGACATTGCCGGCAGCGATGGCAACAGGCAATCTTACCGTACTTCCGTTTTCTGTTGTGCACTCCGTCATCTACGATGAAGTGAAAGGTAAAGCAACCGGTGTGCGTGTAATCGATGCCAATACCAAAGAGATGAGCGAGTATTATTCAAGAATTGTTTTCATGAATGCAGCAACACTCAATACCACACTGGTTTTACTTAATTCAACGTCCACTCGTTTCCCACATGGGTTGGGCAACGACAGCGATACGTTAGGCCGAAATCTCATGGACCATAATTATCGCGGACGCGCCACATCGATGGTGGATGGTTTTGAAGACATGTATTATTATGGACGCAGACCGACCGGTACCTACCTTGCCCGCTTTCGTAATGTGGGTAATGACAAACAAAAAGATTTTGTAAGAGGATATGCCTATGCATGTGGCGCTTCCAGAGCCGGCTGGGGAAGAGGAATGAATTTGAATGCAATTGGTGCCACCCTTAAAAATGAAATGTCTATACCAGGTCAATGGAGTTTTGGCATGACGGCTATGGGCGAAATGCTTCCACATCTGGATAACCGAGCGATGTTGGATACGGAAAAGAAAGATCAATGGGATATGCCCTTATTGAATATTGATTGCCGTTGGCGTGAGAATGAAGATAGTATGACAAAAGATGCCGTGAATGAGGCAGCGGAAATGATGGAAGCGGCTGGATTTAAAAATATAACTGCTTATGATAATCATCAGGCGCCAGGGCTTGCTATTCATGAAATGGGGACCTGTCGGATGGGTCGTGATCCTAAATCCTCCATGCTTAATGGATGGAATCAGATGCATGCAGTAAAAAATGTTTTTGTCACCGATGGATCATGCATGACTTCTTCTGCTTGTCAGAATCCTTCGATTACCTATATGGCCCTGACCGCACGGGCTGCGGATTATGCTGTACAAGAATTGAAAAAACAAAATCTCTAGCGAAAGGTTGACAAAGTGAAATTAATACCCATTAAAGAACTGTTGGAGGACAATGCTGTATTTAGCGGAAATCCTTTATGCCAGGAATCCATTTATATGTCCGTTGACTTTTACAAAAAGGTGGGGTTTACTCCACCATGGATTTGTTATTTAGCTGAACAAAATAATGAGTTGGTAGGTGCTGCTGGCTTTAAAGGAAAGCCGTTGAACGGTGCAGTGGAAATCGCCTATAGTACATTTGAAAAATTTCAGCATCAGGGTATTGGAACGTTAATTTGCCAATGTTTAGTGGATCTTTCAATTTGTTCTGTCCCAGCTGTCAGGATTACCGCAAGGACACTTCCTGAAAATAACTATTCCACACGTATACTTGAAAAAAATAAATTTAAATGCCTGGGTTTGGTGCAAGATCCTGAAGATGGGCCTGTTTGGGAGTGGGTTTACGATCAACCTGTTGGATAAACCATCGATCTTTTTCACGGAGTAAGATGATAAGGATTTTTGGCGGGTAGACTATCTTTGGTTACTACTTACTTATCCAGATAAAATGGAAATCTTAAAAATCTCCACAGCGCAGTTTGAAAATAGAAGCGGTGACAAAGCGTATAATCTTTCAATAATCGATAAACTTTCGCAACGAGCTGCTTTGGACGGTGCCAGGGTGATTGCCTTTCACGAATGTTCTGTCACGGGTTATACCTTCGCTCGTAATCTTTCAAAAGAACAATTGCTGAACGTGGCAGAGTTAATTCCGGAAGGTGAAAGTGTGTGTAAGTTAATGGCGCTTTCCAGGAAAAATAATATTGTCATTCTCGCTGGCCTTTTCGAAAAAGATAAAGACGATAATTTATTCAAGGCTTATGTGTGTGTTGATAAAAATGGATTGGTAGCCAAATACAGAAAACTGCATCCCTTCATTAATCCACATCTCACACCCGGCAATCAATATTGTGTGTTTGACCTGCTGGGATGGAAATGTGGTATTTTGATTTGTTATGATAACAATATCATAGAAAATGTAAGGGCCACCAAGCTATTAGGGGCAGATATTATTTTTATGCCGCACGTTACGATGTGTACCCCCTCCAGCAGGCCCGGGGCTGGCTTTGTTGATCCTTTGCTCTGGGAAAATCGGGAGAATGATCCTACATCATTAAGAATTGAATTTGATGGCATGAAAGGAAGAGATTGGTTGATGAAGTGGTTGCCAGCCCGTGCTTATGATAATGCAGCCTATGTCGTTTTCTCCAATCCGATAGGAATGGATGATGATCAGTTAAAGAATGGATGTTCCATGATTATTGATCCTTACGGAGACATTATTGCAGAATGCAGGATTTTAGGTGATGATGTTGTTACGGCAACGATTGCTGCAGAGAAACTAGCACAGGCTGGCGGTTATCGTTACTTGAAGGCACGAAGACCGGATTTGTATCGCAACATCATCGGACAAACTCACGTGCCTGAACAGAAAGTTATCTGGATGAATGATAATCAGTGAATCAATTTATTACCAAACATAAATCAATTAGCAATGCAAAATTTTCAATGCCTTGATTTCGATTTCAATGCTACAACAAGTAGTCAT
>JAHEMS010000462.1 GCA_024643595.1 Bacteroidota bacterium | reverse complement strand
CCGCGGAGCGGGAGAGTGTTGAATTTGTATTTATAAAATTATGCTTGATCTGGTTTAAAATATATTCTGGATCAATAAACACTAATTTATTCTCGAACCTGATTACCCGAATAGCTGCGCTGTTTAAATAAGCGGTTCGTTCTTCGTCATACTTCATCCCTTCTTCTGTAAAATGATGGGCGCCATCCAGTTCAATGGCCAGTCGTTCAGAGGTGCAGTAAAAATCGAGAATGTAATTACCTACACTGTGTTGTCTTCTGAATTTTCGGCCTTCCAATTGTTTACTCTTTAATAACTTCCAAAGTGAAGCCTCAGCAGGAGTAAGATTATTTCGAAGATCTCTCCTGTTCTGTTTGAGGTATTTCAGATTATTTATTTGATCTGACATGATACTAGGAATTTGCCCTCTCCGCCCTGCGGGCTCGTCCCCCTTTCTGGGGGACAGCAGTTTGGTTTAACACCAATCTGCTCTCCCCCCGCCAAGGAGGAGTCCGCGGAGCGGAAGAGGGTTGATTTATATTTCTTAAATTACTATGAAACCCGCTTATCAACAACATATAAAAATTTACTTCAAAGCAAACGCCATATACCATCCACCGGGCTTAGCGCCCCTGCCTCCTCCCACTGCCAGGGCAACATATTGTTTTCCTTCTACTTCATAAGTAATGACCGTTGAAAAACCTCCGGCTGGTAATTGATATTCCCAAACAACTTTTCCTGATTTCTTATCGATGGCTCGTATGCGTTCATCACGCGTGCTGGCAATGAAAATCAATCCACTACCCGTAACGACTGGGCCGCCATAGGTTTCCGTGCCCGTGATTGGTATTCCTTTTTTAGTCAGTTCTGGAAATTCACCTAATGGAATAGTCCATAAATATTCACCGGTATTCAGGTCAATGGCATCTAATGTTCCCCATGGTGGTTTTATTCCCATGTAACCATTCTGGTCTGTAAAGCGCTGCCATACTTGCATAAAGTAATCAGGTACATAAGGAAATTCAGCATTCGAAATAGGCTCACTCGCTTTCGTTGAATGTTCGTTGTCTCTTTTCGGAGGAATGATTTCATTATTCTTCAAATATCCGATAAGCGCCTTTCGATGATCATCCGACAGATATGGGAATGCTGGCATTCTGCCGTTGCCCGATTTCATGATGTTATTCATTTCACTTTCCGTGCGTCTTTTCCCGACATCAACAAGGCTCGGGATGACCGTACTGTTACCAATTCTATCCTTACCATGACAAGGCGCACAATTTTTTAAGTACAAAATATTTCCAGGAGATAAAGAAGCCAACTCCTCATCACGCTCTTTTTTACTGATCATCGTTAGTTCCCATGGGACATGGTTTGAATTCTGATACAGAACACCATCCAAATCAGTCGCATTACCACCCCATTCAGCACCTCCACTGTAGCCATACAACAATGTTCCTTTTTCACTCGGAGGTTGATATTGATGCGCTGTCTTTAACTCCTGAAAACGTTGCTTTACAAAAGCGTTAGCTTCAGGAGAAATATCGGTGAGGTCATCTTCCGTCACCAATTGTTTCATCAGCGGTTTTGGTTTCAATACAAATTTCTGCGTAGGATAAGGATGCTCGCCAGGCAAACCATTTGTTGGTACAGGTCTTTCCTCCACCGGAAAAATAGATTCACCAGTGTCACGGTCCAATACATGTATGTAGCCATCTTTACCTACTTGCACGACAACATCTCTTCTCTTTCCATTTTGTGTGATGGTGGTGAGGTTAGGAGGAATTGGAAAGTCCCGGTCCCACAAGTCATGACGGATTGCCTGAGAGTACCATTTCAATTTTCCGGTCTCTGCTTCTAATGCTACTATACAGTTGGCATAAAGGTTAGCGCCTTCACGCGCGCCTCCGTAAAAATCTGATGAAGGAGATCCTGTGCCAAAGTACACCACGCCACGCTTTTCGTCGACCGACAATCCGCCCCAGCAATTTACTCCACCAATTTTTTTATAGGCATCCTGTGGCCATGTTTCATAACCGGGTTCTCCCGGTTGGGGAATGGTGTGAAACACCCATTTTAATTTTCCGGTGATCACATCAAATGCCCGTATATAGCCGGGAGCAGCATCGCCACCTTCTGATAAGGATGATCCCATCACCACTGTGTTTTCATAAATCACCCCCGGACTGGTGGAGGTGACGTGCAGATCTTTTGTTTCATGACCCACGCCTTCAAGACCTTCATGCAAATCAGTCTTGCCTTGATCGCCAAACGTGGTGATCAGTTCACCGGTAACTGCATTGACGGCAAACAAAAATGAGCCGACTGTATAGAGGATGCGTTTATCATCGCCATTCTCCCAATACATTACCCCCCTATTGGAATGAATTTTATCACTGATCGGCTCAAACTTCCATAGTTGCTCTCCCGTGGCAGCGTTCAAAGCAAACAAGTTGAGTTCAGCCGAAGTGCCATATAAAATTCCATCTACCACAATAGGTTGACATTGGATTTCTCTCCGGCCCGATTTTTTGGTAGTATCGTTAGCAAAATAAGTCCACGCAACTTGCAGGTCCTTTACATTTTCTGAATTGATCTGCGTTAATGGTGAATAACGGTTATTGGCTTTATTCCCCCCGTACGCCGGATAATCTTTGCCGGTTTCGAGATCAGACGCATCTTTCTGATCAGCAGAATTACAACTTGCAAGAATTAATAATCCTATTATGAAGAATCGAAATGTCATCGCAGATTTTATAGAATATAAAATTGATAATTAATTTTCCAGGTAACCGTTTCCCCTGGTTTGATGATGAGATGAATATACGGCTCCGGGCACACGGTTTTGGGTGCCGACCAGAAAACTATTTTGGAAAGCGGCCGATCACCGGTGATTCTTACTGCCGCCCCGGTTTTATGATTTTCAATTTTTATGTCATAATCACTGGCGCTGCTGCCGAAGCCGGTGAGTGAGCGATAGAAAAGATGATCACTGTTATTGGCCAGGATTTTATCAAACTGAATCTTGTTGCTTTGCAATTTTCCCAGCGGACTGGTATCAGGCGTATCGCTGGCGAGCGGGAATGGAAAAGTAACGTCATAGTCAGGTCCGATAGGCTGATTGTCCAACATAAAAAAATTGTGATTATATACGCTGGTCTCCAGGGATTGCTTGCCGGTATTCTTCAGGCTATGGGTTAACACCATTTCCGGTTTTCCTGCTACTAACTGAACCGTCTTTTGGTATTCGTAGGCATACCGGTTATCATTTAAGGTTTGCATAAAA
>JAHEMS010000461.1 GCA_024643595.1 Bacteroidota bacterium | reverse complement strand
TACATTCTTCCGGTGATGCGTCTATGGCCTGACCGGCAGGCGGCCCACCCGTATTGTTAACCAGAATATGGATCTCCTTTCGTTTCACATGATGCTCAATCTTTTCTTTCAACTGATTGGGGAGATTAAAGTCCGCAATCAGAAAGTCATGTTGTTGTCCTGAGATAGTGGATAATTCCCTCAATGTACTTTTCAACGACTCTTCGTTGCGCGCCACTAAAGTAATTTCTGCGCCTAATAAGGCTAATTCTATGGCGGATGCCTTTCCAATGCCTTGAGTACTACCGCACACAACGGCTCTTTTTCCACTTAAATCGAGATTCATGAAAATGTTTTTAGTAAATATAAAAGAAGGTTAACTTTCATGTGTTATTAATTGCTTTTTAATGGATGCCTGGAATGTTCAGGATAATCTCTCGGTTTTGGATTAACGTTAAACATAGACCATTTTATAGGTCTGATGGTCATTTAAATATCCACATAACGAAACCAATATATGGAAGCGGTTTACAAAAATTGTCAAAGTTGCGGCATGCCTATGAAGCGTGATGTACAGGGCGGTGGCACTCATGCCGATGGAACACGGTCACTTATGTATTGCAGTCGATGTTATAAAGACGGACAGTTTACTCAGCCCGACATGACAGTCGATGAAATGAAATTGCTCGTAAAGGGAAAGTTGAAGGAATTTGGAATACCCGGACTTGTCAGCGGAGTGTTTACACGAAACATACCCAAGCTGGCGCGGTGGAAACAGCATACTCATTAACTGTTCTTATTAACTACTAAAAACTTCTTACATGGCCATTCGCAGACCTTTCAATTTAAAAAACTGGATAACAGAAAACAGAAATTTACTAAAGCCTCCTGTTGGAAATAAAAACTTATATGCTGATGCCGGTGACTATATTGTCATGATTGTAGGCGGGCCCAATGCGCGCAAGGATTTTCATTTCAATGAAACAGAAGAACTCTTCTATCAGCTGGAAGGAGACATCAATGTGCGCATACAGGAAGATGGCCACCCGGTGGATATCGCTGTCAAAGAAGGAGAAATGTTTTTGTTGCCAGCCAATGTGCCTCACCGGCCTGAACGTCCTGCCGGAACGGTTGGACTGGTCATCGAATGTAAACGACCAGCGCAAACGATACTGGATGGATTACAATGGTATTGCGATAACTGCAATCACCAATTGCATGAGTATCGCTTTCATCTCGATAACATCGAAAAAGATTTTCTTCCGCGCTTCCGCGAATTTTACGGATCGGAAGAACTGCGTACGTGTAAAAAGTGTGGCACCGTAATGGAAGCTGATCCTCGATTTATTTAAACGTTTTGGCTTGCGCGATTTTCGTACTGATTAATTTGCTGAATGAATTTTGAAAACTCCTTGAGCTTTGCAAAGAAGCTTGACAGAACTGATCCGCTGAAATCGTTACGTCAAAAATTCCACTTGCCAAAAGTGAATGGCCAAACGGCTCTTTACTTTACCGGTAACTCACTGGGCTTGCAACCAAAAGCAACCAAGTCATTTCTCACCCAGGAACTTTCAGATTGGGCCGCATTGGGTGTGGAAGGACACTTTCACGCAAAACGACCATGGCTCTATTATCATAAGTTCAGCAAGAAGGCACTGTCGACATTGGTAGGCGCAAAGCCCATCGAAGTGGTAGCCATGAATCAGCTGACGGTGAATCTACACCTGATGATGACGAGTTTTTACAGACCTACTGCTTCGCGTTACAAAATACTTACGGAAGCAGGCGCATTTCCTTCCGATCAATATGCCTTTGAATCACAGTTAAAAATGCACAACATCCATCCGGATGATGGGTTGATTGAATTAATGCCGCGGCAGGGTGAGTACGCATTAAGGACCGAAGATATCCTGAAAGCAATTGACGAACATCGCGATCAACTGGCATTGGTAATTTTTGGTGCTGTACAATATTATTCAGGGCAGTTCTTTGATATTAAAAAAATTACTGAAGCGGGTCACCGTGCCGGAGCCTATGTTGGTTTTGACCTGGCGCATGCTATCGGTAATGTGCCCCTATCGCTACATAAACATGAAGTTGATTTCGCAGTGTGGTGTAGCTATAAATATTTGAATGCGGGCCCGGGAGGAATTGCCGGAACTTTTGTTCATGAAACCCATGCCAGCAATACCACCCTGGTGCGCCTGGCAGGATGGTGGGGGCATCATGAAAAAGATCGTTTTCAAATGAAGAAAGGATTTATACCAATGCCCGGTGCCGATGGCTGGCAACTTTCCAACGTACCGATACTATCCAGCGCTGCCTTGCTGGCCTCCCTCGCGCTATTTGAAGAAGCGGGCATAAAAAATCTGAGAAAAAAAAGTGTGATGCTTACCGGATACCTGGAATATCTGTTAAACTCGATCGATCAACATCACGAACATTTCACCATTATTACCAATTCTAAGGCTGACGAACGTGGGTGTCAGCTATCCATCCTCATGAAGAAGAATGGAAAAAAAGTGTTTAATGCGCTCACAAAAAACGGAGTAATCGGTGACTGGCGCGAGCCTGATGTGATTCGTGTTGCTCCGGTGCCATTATACAATACCTTTGAAGACGTGTTCCAATTTGTAACGCTTTTTAAGCGTGCGTTAAGAAAATAATCCATGAACTCATCCAGACATATTGCCATCAGTGGGGCCGGTCTTGCAGGCTCATTACTTTCCCTTTACCTGATTAAGCGTGGCTATCAAGTAAGCGTATTCGAACGAAGAGGCGACATGCGCACGAGTAGTTATGTTGGTGGCCGTTCCATCAACCTGGCATTGAGTAACCGTGGCATTCGCGCGTTGGGTGAGATGGGGCTAGCAAAAGAAATGAAGGCGGTTGCCATTCCCATGCATGGACGCATGATGCATAACCGTGCCGGTGCGCTTTCATTTTTGCCGTATGGTGAGGAGGGTCAATTCATCAATTCCGTATCGCGCAGCGCTCTGAATATCGTGTTGATGAACGAAGCGGAGAAGCTGGGTGTTGTGTTCCATTTTGAACAACGCATCACAAAAGTTGACCTGGAGAAAACTGTTTTAAGCATCGACACGGGTCAAACGACTGTCGACAGAGAATTTGACTTAATCATTGGTGCCGATGGTGCTTTCTCTGCTGTGCGAAGTGCCTTTCAGATTACGGATCGTTTTGATTATTCACAGGATTATATTGATCACGGTTATAAAGAACTTCACATACCCCCAGGGGTTGCCGGTTCGTTTCAGCTCGAAAAAAACGCCTTGCATATCT
>JAHEMS010000055.1 GCA_024643595.1 Bacteroidota bacterium | reverse complement strand
ACAGGAGGATTAACTACCTCATTAGTAAACAGCGGTCAACAATGGGACGCTCCCAACGGCTGGGCTCCGCTGCAATGGATTACCTACAAAGGACTCCTTAATTATGGATTTCTGGAATCTGCCAATCAAGTCAAAAGGAATTGGATAAACTCCAATCTTAAAGTATATGCCAAAACTGGGAAGATGACGGAGAAATATGATGTCTGGAACAAGGATGGCGAAGCGAGCGGTGGTGAGTATCCTAATCAGGATGGATTCGGATGGACAAATGGTGTCTTTCTAGCGATGACTGCTACCAATTATTAGTAAAACTATTTCTTTCTGTAAATTTTATCCAATACATCCGGGGTGCCATCTATTTTTGGTATCGGCAATCCTAGAATTTTTGCAATTAGTGGATAAATGTGAATGTTCTGAAAGGGTGGGATAATAATACCTGATTTAATATTTGGCCCTTGCGCATAAAATATACCGTTCACATCAGTGGTTGCATCAGGGTCATAACCATGTCCTCCTGCCTTACTTCCAATTTTTGCGGATTTTAAAAATCGTTCTCTTGATCCTTCCCTAATATAGAAACCTGGTCTCACTTGCATGATCAGATCCCCAACCCGGTCATGCTGATAATGCCATCTCGATGGAAATTCGGTTTTCTTTATCACCGTATAAGAGCCTTCCTGTTTTTTCAAAATGGCAAACATAGAATCTATTTTGTTGTTATCTGAAACGTATAAATGAGCCTGCGTTCCACCATTGGTTAGTTTCACAGAAGGATCGTTTCGGTTGACTAATTCATCAATAAAAATCGAATTTTCTTCCGATACCGTAAGCTCATACATACCATGATCCGAAACAAGTAATACATTAACCGGCAGACGTGTGGATTCAATTCCTTTCATCAGCTTGCCTAGCAATGAATCAACTTTTAATACTGCTTCGCGTGTTTGCGTCGATAAGGGTCCAAAATTATGACCTGCATGGTCTACCAATGAAAAATAAAGTGTAATGAAGTGGGGTCGTTCCGCATCAGGTAACATTAACCAGTCGATCACCTGGTCAACGCGTGAATCATTACTATAATTATCATCATAAGTTCGATAATAATCAGGCCTTCGCGCCTCCGCCTTCATTTCTGAACCTGGCCAAAAAAAAGATGCCGATTTTATCTGGTTTCGTTTAGCCAATTCCCATAGCGGAACCCCACCATAAAAGTAAGAGTCTGTAACAAGCTCTGCATTATTCATTCTATAAAAAACATCCCGATCGCGATCATAAAATGTATTATCCACCAATCCATGATTACCAGGATATAAACCCGTAACAATGGTATAATGATTAGGAAATGTCTTACTTGGAAATGACGGAATCAAAGCCTCTGTCCTGGAGCCCCTGGCAATAAAAAATTTGAAATTTGGAGGATTGTAATGCTCAACATAATCATATCGAAATCCATCAAAAGAAACCAGCACGACATAAGGCACTGAATTTTGCTGAGCAACGACAAATCCAAAGGCCAGAAATAGCCAAAGAAAAAATACAATTCTCCTCATATCAATAATGTGGAACCTGTGGGGCTCGAACCCACGACCCCTGCCTTGTCGAGGCAGTACTCTAAACCAGCTGAGCTAAGGTTCCTCAATTTGCCGGCAAGATGATTTATTTTAAGTAATTCACATACGTTTATTTCTTTGATTTGTAAAAACTTATTTAAGAAGCCTTATGAATACAGCTGGGTATTGGATAAATCACCTGAAATTGCTTGAACATCCGGAGGGCGGATTTTATAGAGAGACTTACCGTTCAGATGAAAAATTAAAATCAGATCTGTTGCCCAATCGGTATGTCGGTGATAGAAATTTTTCCACAGCCATATATTTTTTGCTCAGGTCGCAGGATCGGTCTGTTTTTCATAGGATAAAATCGGACGAGCTCTGGCATTTCTACCAGGGAAGCACTTTACTAATCTATATGCTCACCGATCAGGGATTAAAAGTTCATCGCCTGGGGGCGAATGTAGCTGAAGGAGATTCCCTGCAAATATTGGTGCCAGCCAATTGTTGGTTTGGCGCCATGGTGAACACCCCTGATAGTTATGCACTCTGCGGCTGCACCGTGGCTCCAGGATTTGACTTTCAGGATTTTGAAATGGCTCGAAAGGATACTTTGTTAGCAACTTATCCCGAGCAGTCAGAAATTATTAGTCGGCTCACTTAATGCTGAATCAGAATTTTCTTTCTGAGTGACGCATGATCCGTGGAAATATTCACTAAATATAAACCAGCAGGAAGAGCACGAATGTCAATGACCTTTACATCCTGCTGAGATTCGATTGGTAAAGTCCATATTCTCCCAACGATATCCATCATTGATATTTTAGTAATTCCATGATACCGGACGTGTATCCAATCCCTGGCAGGATTAGGGAACACTCCTTCCAGCCATTCGTCGGCTGCAAGTATTAAATCAAACGTTGCGGTATAGGTTACATCATCGGTTGGTGTAGCGATAAGCTGCGTGGCACTTCCGCCATGAAGCCATGAGTTGAAGTTATAATCTTTTTCATTCAAACTTTGATCAGGGATCACTCCAATTTCTCGCTTCAACCCTTCAACGCTTTCAATGGAAATGGGGGCGATGTTAGGCTGTCCATCAACGGTTACCTGTAGTCCTGATGGTATGGTAACAAAGTTCAACATCGATGTTCTGGGATGAACATCGACTGAATCTTTTCCTATGCTTCCTTTTGAATCAGTAACCGATAGTATAAATCTGTACCAGACATTGACTGCTGTTTCTCCCTGATCCGGAATATCAAAGGCACCTTCGCTGACCCCATTTCGTGGAGGTTCATCATGTTTATGGGTATCATGGTGGAAATTAATTTGCCAACTCATACGGTCTGCCGATAGTGATCCGTCTTCTACATCAGTTCCACTTCCAGAAAACGATATCGTTGAGCCCGCCACATAAAGTGTATTTTCGATGGGTGTAAAAATTTCAGCGATCGGCTTTTCATTTGGGATAACCGTGAGCATGGCTTCACTGCTAATTACTTGTCCGGCAATATTGGTGACGATTACGCGATAAGTACCTACATCCACGGCTTGTGCCTGGTCTATCGCATAAGTTGATTCATTGGCTCCATCAATATCCACTCCGTCTTTTTGCCATTGATATTGTAAGGGGGCCGTACCGGTTGCGATGACAGAAAAAGTTACCGGATCGCCAAATGGAATTGTTGTCGATGTCGGTTGCTGCCCAATGATCGGTATGCTGGAATTGGTGGAGGTGATTTTATAAAGTGCTTGCGCACCCCGGCTCAGGTAATAAAGATTTCCATCAGGTCCCGCCATCAGACTTAAACTGGAAGCCCCCATATTCGATGCAAAAAGTGCTGCCGTTGGTGTACCTGACAAATTCAAGGCATAAATCCAATTGCTGCAATAATCCTGAAAAAAATAGCTGCCCATGTAAGTTGCAGGATAAGTCGTAAACTGGGGATTAAAAAAAGTTCCTCCAGTGATAGCGCATCCGGTTGGTGCAGTCCCTGTATGAAGATAGGCATAGACCGGATTGGTAAAGTTCGGATTGGTGCTTGTTCCTTCAGCTGTAGGCCACCCAAAATTTCTTCCTCCGGTTGTGGCATCATTAATTTCTTCTACGGCATTTTGCCCAACATCATTAACATAGATTTTTCCAGTGCCTGGCTGAATAGAAAACGTGTATGGATTTCGCAAACCATACGCCCACACGCGCTTGCTTTGTTCTGACATACCTGATATAAAAAAGGGATTGTCAGAAGGTGCTGTTCCATCTTTATTAATGCGAAGCAGTTTGCCATGATAGGTATTAAGATTTTGTGCATTAGTACCCAGGGCATTATCGCCGACGGCTACAAATAACTTACCATCAGGGCCGAAAGCGAGGGCACCTCCATTGTGATTTGTTGCGCTACTTAATGGATCAAGATTAAGAATGATTAGCTCACTGCCAGCCAACACCACATCTCCATTTGCTGTAAATCGGCTAATGCGATTAAATGGAGGATTAACACCTGTTGCCGGCACGGTATAATATACATACACAAAATGATTCGTTTCAAATTGCGGATCAAGCGTCAAGCCGATAAGTCCACGTTCTCCCACGGAGTTTACGGTGAGTGAAAAAAAAGGTGTTGCCAATAAAGTTCCGTTTTTGATTACACGTAAAGCACCTGTTTGCTGGGCTACGAAAATTCTTCCGTCAGGTGCAAATGCCATGACGGTGGGTGAGGCAATTGCCGTTCCAACCTGGACACGAGCAAAACCGGGTAGAAGTGTTTGGCCAGCACCGGTATTGACGATAAGCCAAAGAATGAAAAAAAGAAATCCTTTCACTCTAACTAATTTAAAGAAATCATTTTATGGAATGATTCTTAATTTATTTGAATTTATAAGCTTATCGATTTGATACCGATAGACCTAAATAAGTTATAGTTTATTGCCTGGTTTCCTTCTCGTAGATCACTACCCCTGATGCTACGAACTCAATTTCTTCTTTCGGTTCATTAATCGCTTCGATTTCTTCTTTACTAGTACCAGCATCTTCAGCAAAATGACGCAATGTTGCGACATCCGTAATTTTTCTCTTTGCCACACCGGCAAAAACTACTTCTTTTCCTTCTGCACCTTCCTTAGGGACAAAGAATCCGTAGTCTTTAAAGGTAACTCGTGTCGCTATTCCATTTTCATCTTCCACCGTCATCCAGCAACCTTTTTTAGCGCAGGTCTGCTCGATCGTACCTTTTAATGTTAGTGAAACCGAATCCATATCTCCCAGCTTTTCATTTAAAGCTGTTAATGATACTGCTCCATCGGCTATAATATTTTCACCATAGGTATTAAATGCTGCCGTATTTTCATTACTTGATTGGCAGCTAACCAATGCAATCATAGCAAAAATCAGAATTGATATATATTTCATAGCCTCATCACTTTAATAACTCAAAATTAATAAAACGAATCTGAATTCAAGTGAAAGCTTAGCGCACCTGACGGTCATTTTTTCACCTGGTCGATAATTTGTTGGGTACAGTCCTATTTCCGGAGTTATCCGGAGTTTTTTTTATATCAAATAATTTTCTTAACCTTTAAAACAAATAGCTGAATGCATGCAGACTGTTTGTTTACACACAATGGAAACTTCTCCTTTAGTATACTTCTTGGTGAGATCTTTTATTAAAAGCGCAGAAACATGGGCGGATACCCAAACTATTAGAAAGTCTTATTCATCACAAAAAAATCTTGTGTATACCGTTCACGAGGGGCCATCTCTCTGTGCTTGAGATTTTCAGATAAATTTTCCACATCACCCAAATAGCCTACTGCCATGATCACCATCGGTTCATAGGTGTTTGGAATGTTCAGGCTATCAATCGCCCCTTGACGATCAAAACCTCCCATCTGGTGAACATTTAATTCCAGGTGTGCTGCCTGCATGGATAGCAAGGCATTGGCTGCACCTACATCATATCGAGCAGTTCCATTGATAGCACCATTGCGCAAATAATTTTTTCGTACCAAACTCAATATCAGCAACGGCGCATGTTTAGCCCACACCCGGTTGCTTTCATTTAAGGTAGCCATCAATTTATTCCAAAGTTCAGGTTGATCCTGAGTGGCATATAAATAAGCCCAAGGCTGTTCATTCATACTGGACGGTGCCCAGCGGGCAGCTTCAAAAAGTGAATTGATTTTTTCGGGTTCAATCGGTTGAGAAGAATACGCTCGGCTGCTTCTTCGTTGAGCAATAGCCGTGGCGACAACATGTTCTATCTCATTTGATTTATGCACTGGTATAACTATTGTTTCCATTAAATTGATTCATTTGCATCCTTATAACACCTAAAAGCTTCAAGGGTTATTTATTTTTGATTATTCTTCAATCAATACGCCCATTTTTCCCATCTGATAGTCGCGCATGGCTTCCAATACCTGAGTTTGATTATTCATTACAAAAGGCCCGTGTGAAGCCACCGGTTCATTCAGGGGCTGACCACTTAATAAGAGAATCCGGGTATCTTCCAGTCCTTCAAGGGTGATACCTTCTCCATCATTATTAAAATGAACGATGTGAAGTTCTTCCACCATACCAAACCCTTCAACACGAAGTCTACCATCCAATAAATAAATGATTGCATTGTGATTGGCTGGTATCGCCAAGGAAATTTTTCCCTCTTTTCTGAAAGTTAAAGTAGCTGCGTTAACATCTGCTTGTGATGGAATCGGACCTTTGACTCCCGCTACTTCGCCAGAAAATACTTTTCCATTCACTTTTCCATCTTCGCTTACAAATGTAGGTGCATCCTCTGCGCTCAACGGATAATAGGCGGGCTGGTCCATCTTATTTTTGGATGGAGTGTTAATCCAAAGCTGGATGATCTCCTGGAGTCCTCCTATTTCGTGAATATCTTGAGGGGGACGCTCACTATGTAGAATACCCATGCCCGCATTCATCCATTGAGCTCCGCCTGCATAAATGGTACTATTGTTTCCTCTGCTGTCACGGTGATGAACCCCACCTTTAAAAATAAAGGTCACAGGAGAAAATCCACGATGCGGGTGAGGACCAATCCCGGCATGATTTGGTTTTATGTGAGTAGGTACTTTGATATTGGCATGATGCAATAATAGAAACGGATCAATTTGCTCCACTTTTTCAGTAGGTAATGGCTGTCGAACTGGCATGCCTCCCATATCAACCTGATGAGCATACAGCAAACGATTTACGGTTCTGTTTTTCATAATTTAAATGCTTACTGCCAGTTCGTCAATACTGTCGAGAATCGATAATCAAATTAATTCATTGGCACTTCTATGAGCAATAACTCGGTATCACTATTGGCAACGATGGAAAGTTGTTCAACGCCCCAAGTACCCAATCCATCACGCTTGTCTAAAGATTGACCATTAAGGGTGACTTCTCCTTCAATCACAAATGCATATACTCCATTACCTTTTTTCTTGATTGTATAATCAGTCTTAAACCCCTTTTTCAAATTGCCAAGATGAAACCAGGCATCCTGATTGATCCAGACACCTTCATCTTCTTTCGAAGGGCTAACCACTTGCTGTAATTTATTGACACGATCTTCGGGACTAAAAGTAATCTGATCATAACGGGGAGTAATATTTCTTTCTTTGGGGAAAATCCAGATCTGAAGGAAATTCACTTTTTTGTCCTTATTCTTATTATACTCACTGTGCTGGATGCCTGTGCCGGCGCTCATGATCTGAACATCATTCTGTTTGATCACTGTCACGTTGCCCATGCTATCCTTATGTTCCAAATCACCAGACAATGGAATGGAAATTATTTCCATATTATCATGGGGATGCGTCCCAAAACCCATTCCTCCATCCACAAAATCATCATTCAAAACGCGCAACATTCCAAAATGCATCCTTTCAGGATTATAGTAATGTGCAAAGCTGAATGTGTGACTGGTGTCAAGCCATCCATGATTGGCATGACCACGGGTAGCTGCTTTGTGCAATATGGTGTTCATCTTATTTTTTGGGTTTTTATCAACGTCTGAAACAAAATTACATACAACTGTTGTATATACAACTATTCGTTTCCAATTGTTCCCGATACCTATTAAATACTCAGTCCTTATTTAAGATCAGGCAGGATTAATTCCTATCACCAAGGGATCTCTTTACGCGAAAAGTATAATTTCCCTGTGTTTATTCTCCTCGTGGTCGCTAGCCAAACCGCGGTGTCTGCTCCTTCCTCTACGGTTCCCGGAGCTGATTGCCCACCCATCGCTGTTTTTACCCAACCCGGGTCAAACGCATTAACCGCGATATCACGTCCGCTTAATTCGTAAGCTAAGTGTCTGGTAATGGCATTCAACAATGATTTTGAAACACAATACGCTGGTGACCAACCTCCGACAGGGTTACTCATGCTGCCACCATCGCTGGACGTCATAATGATTCTTCCTCCTGTTGTTAACAACGGTGAAAATATCCTGCTAACCAAAAGATGCGATAGGGCATTTGAAGCAACCGTTTCTTTAAGGATGGACAAATCATCCTTCAGTAGGGAACGATCCTGATCAAATAAGATCGCTGCATTGTTGATCAAAACATCAAGCTTGCCAACGGTTGATTTTACCTGTTGAAACGCTTCCATGACGCTCGTTTCCCGAGTTATATCCATCCTGACAAAATCAACCATTAGATTATCTTTTTTTAGTAGATTTTGGGCAGCTTTTCCCTTGGCTTCATCACGAGCGGTAAGGATGACCCGATCCCCTAGAATGGCGATCTGTCTGACTATTTCAAAACCTATACCGGTATTGGCACCTGTAACTAATACAATTTTTCTTTCCATTATTCAAAATACAAAACAGTAGTTTAATTATTTGCCCCACTCTTCTCTTTCATCGCCCAGTATAAACCGTGTACATTGGTTTTCCATTCTTTCAAAACCAAGACAATGATGATTTCTTCAATTAACTCCATCGTAGTAACAATTGCCGTTGCATAAAATAATCCATAGGCGGGGCTTGCAAAAAGAAACATCGAACACATAAAAAAACCCTGAAGAATGGCTGCCGCTTTTGCCAGGTAGGTGTGGTAACTACTCATCTTTCCGTAGCGTTTAAATGCCATAGCCATCTGAATAAAAAACAAACTGAGTGGAATTGCAAAAATTATCCAGTGCTCCTTAAGGAAGTCTAATTTAGCCACGCCAAGACCAATCACTCCTGCCAATATGGTAAGGTCGTCCCCAATTGAATCAAGTTTCGCACCCAACACACTATTCACATTAAATTTTCTTGCCAGAATTCCATCCACGGCATCTGTAAAAAAACTAATGATCAGCATCCACTTAAAAATATCGAACCTATTTGTGAAGATCAGAATGATCAGCACAGGAAATGCGATAATACGATAAAGAGTTATTGCATTGATCCACCTTACAGGCCCACTAGCCTTAAATAAATCGGATAACTTGGTAATCTTTTTATTGTCCTGCATGGCCGTTCAAGGTATGTAATAAATCAATGAGTGACGTTCGTGTTTTTTTCTTAATTTTCTACAAGAATGACAGCAGAAAAAAAGCGGTTAATTGAAGATCGAGATCGCCAAAAAAATTGGCGTCAATGGGGGCCTTATCTCAGCGATCGGCAATGGGGAACAGTGCGTGAAGATTATAGCGCAAATGGGGATGCCTGGAACTACGTATCTCATGATATGGCTAGAAGCAAATCGTATCGCTGGGGTGAAGAAGGAATAGCCGGTGTATCCGACGACCAGCAACTCATTTGTGTTTCACTTGCTTTGTGGAATAAAAAAGATCCTATTCTAAAAGAGCGTTTCTTCGGACTTACGAACCCGGAAGGGAACCACGGTGAAGACGTGAAGGAACTATATTATTATTTAGACGCTACACCTACGCATTCCTATATGCGGATGCTATACAAGTATCCGTATAATGAATATCCTTATTCATGGTTATCCGAAGAAAATCGTAAACGGGGAAAGCATGAACGTGAAGTTGAATTGATTGATTCCGGAATTTTTAATGATAGTCGCTACTTTGATATTGAGGTCGCTTATGCAAAAGAAGATGTCGATGATCTCTTGATGGCAATCACCATCACCAACCGAGGGAGCGAGCCTGCAGGCCTGGATGTATTACCCACAATTTGGTTTCGTAATACCTGGGCTTGGGGAAATGATCCCAACAAACCGGAAATTTATCTTGATGACAAAGGGGTCATGAAAGTAAATCATCAGCAACTTGGTAATTACTATTTCTATTGTGATGCGAAGTCAGAAGCTGTTTTTTGTGAAAATGAAACCAACACTTTTCGATTCTCCCAACAATTTAAAGAAGGAAGTTTTAAAGATGGCATTAATGATTATGTGGTTTTTGATAATCCTGGGGCCATAAATAAAGTGCATAAGGGAACAAAGGCAGCCTTTCGTACAGATTGGGTTATTGAACCTGGTCAATCTAAAGTAATGCGATTGCGATTAGCTCCAAAATATCTTCTCAAACCGTTTCAGCAATTTGATGCTCGCTTTGAGAAGAGAAAACGGGAAGCTGATGAATTCTATAATGAACTTCAGCGTACCATAAAAAGTGAAGAAGAAAAACAAATTCAGCGGCAAGCTCTCGCCGGCATGATGTGGAGCAAGCAATTCTATTACTATGACCTGGATGTTTGGATCAATGGCGACTCCAATCTTCCTTCGCTATCCCATGAGCGAAAAAGAGGTCGTAATTATGAATGGAACCATCTGCATAATGCGGACATTATTTCAATGCCAGATAAATGGGAGTATCCCTGGTATGCCGCATGGGATCTTGCCTTCCATGCTATTCCCTTTGCATTGATTGATCCTGAATTTGCCAAGCATCAATTGCTTTTACTTACCAAAGAATGGTACATGCATCCCAATGGTCAATTGCCTGCCTACGAATGGTCATTCAGTGATGTGAATCCTCCCGTACATGCATGGGCAGCCTGGCGCGTCTATAAAATCGATCGTAAACTTCAAGATGGAAAAGCGGACAGGAAATTTCTTGAAGAGATATTTCACAAACTGCTATTGAACTTTACCTGGTGGGTAAACAAAAAAGACAATAGCGGAAACAACATTTTTCAAGGAGGATTTCTGGGCATGGACAATATTGGAGTGTTTGACAGAAACAGTAAACAATTACCTACTGGTGGTTACATCGAACAATCCGATGGAACCAGTTGGATGGCCATGTTTACGTTGAACATGCTACGGATATCCCTGGAGCTGGCAAGAGAAAATCCTACCTATCAAAGTCTCTCCACAAAATTCTTTGAACACTTTCTTTATATCGCCGGTGCCATCGCCAATGTAAATAATGAAGGTATAAGTCTATGGGATGAAGAAGACGAGTTTTTCTATGACGTGCTTCACCTACCCAACAATGAGCGATTCAAATTAAAGGTTCGGTCAATGGTGGGTCTTATTCCATTATTTGCTGTTGAAGTGTTGAATGAAGAAATTTTTCAGCAGATGCCAGAGTTTACTGCTCGGTTAGACTGGTTCTTGCAAAACCGACCAGACCTTGCCAATCTCATTTCACGGTGGGGCGAGCGCGGTAAAAACCAGCGACATCTGCTTTCACTATTGCGCGGTCATCGCATGAAGCGAATACTTAAACGAATGCTCAACGAAAAAGAATTTTTATCTCCATATGGAATACGAGCCCTGTCTCGAATTCACCTTGACAATCCATATATCCTTTATGCCAATGGAAGTGAATTTTCAGTTCGCTATCAGCCAGGAGAAAGTGATTCCTATTTATTTGGGGGAAATTCAAACTGGCGTGGCCCTGTATGGTTCCCGGTAAATTTTCTGATCATTGAATCGTTACACCGCTTTTACCACTACTATGGTGATGATTTCAAAATTGAGCATCCAACAGGTTCTGGTCAGATGCTCACCTTACGTGAAATTGCTGTGAACCTTTCTCAACGAATGGTTAATCTTTTTAAGAAAGATATAAACGGTAATCGACCTATCTACGGGAGCAATCATATATTTCAAAGTGATCCAAACTTCAGAGAACATTTATTGTTTCATGAATATTTTGATGGCGACACGGGTAGAGGGTTAGGTGCCAACCATCAAACTGGCTGGACTGGGCTCGTCGCCAAACTGATTCAACCTGGAAGTCCGTCGGTACAAAAAAAGTAATTCAAAAAGTGTTCTACCGGTATAAACCTATCAATTCACCAAAAGCGATAATGTGTTTACCCATCACTTGCTCTAATTCCTTCTTGGTTGTTTTTGAAGGAAGCTTAAGTACTGCATCTAATGCATAGACTTTAAAAAAATAACGATGTGTTCCTGAAGGAGGACAAGGTCCACCCCAGGAAGTGCGATTAAAATCATTCCAACCTTGCTGCCCGGGAATACTATTCTCCTTAATATGGTGAGTGATGGGGATATTCCACATGACCCAGTGGACCCAGGTTTTTCCTGGTGCATCCGGATCGTCAACAATCAGCACAAGACTGTGCGCGTTCTCGGGTATGTCTTCAATATCAATCGGAGGATTAATGTCCTGCCCCGCGCATGTGTACCTGGTAGGAATAAATTGGTTGAGTTCAAATGCAGAACTTGTGATTATCAATGGTTTATAATCGGTGGGCATTTCTGTTACATGCATAAAGCAAACTATCTAGGAGTTAACGTTGGATTTGCTTTTTTGAATAATATCTATAATTGCGAGGATTACACCAGCGCTTAACAGACTATAACCAAGTAATCGCTGACCTCCCAAAAATATTCCGG
>JAHEMS010000054.1 GCA_024643595.1 Bacteroidota bacterium | reverse complement strand
GGGTATTTTTATTCGCATCTGTTACGACTTTTTCCATCACTAATGGATAGGCTAATCAAAAAGCAATACAAAAAAATTAAAAGAGCTTATAAGTAGTTGTTCTCCTTGAACCATGCATACAATTCCAGCGTGGCAGTTTCAAGTTTAGTTTGAGGCATGTTCAATTCTTTCACGGCTTTCTGTGGACTAAAGTAATGATGGTCGCAGGCAACACGGGCCATAGGATAGGATAATTTTGGAGGCCGTTTGGTAAGACCAGCAAAGGCAGAACTGAAGGCGCCAATGGTTTTTAATAGTATATCCGGCATAATAAATTTTGGATAATTACGGATGCCTAGAGCTTTTCCCATACGTTGTACAGCGTCTTTATAGGATAGATTTTCACCACCAAGAATATAACTCTCACCAATCGTGCCCATGTTTAGGGAATTGCAAATCGCGATGGCCACATCTTTTACCGCTACCCAATTCTTCCCGCCGCCTGGCAATGCCGGCAATTTGCCTTTTGCCAGCGCCAACACCAGGGCCCCGGAACTGGGCTTCAAGTCGTACGGGCCAATCATAAAAGTAGGGCAAACAATAATTGCAGGCAGTCCGTCTTGCTTTACGGCCTCTTGCACCAGAAGCTGAGCTTCGCGTTTACTTTCAAGATAATCCAGTCGGTACTTATATGACTTATAGGAAGTTGCTTCATTTCCAGGATTATCTAAAGGGCCAAACCCAAACGAACTTGCGCTGCCCACATGAATCAATCTTTTGATTTTGTTTTTGATGACGGCATGGATTACACACTTGGTGCCTTCTACATTAATCGGATAATGCATCCCCTTGCGCGAAGGCCATAAGTCAGTTAGCGCGGCAACATGAATAAAGTAATCACATCCCCTGGATAGCTCTTCTACATCTTGCAGGGAAGTGATATCACCGTATACTTTTTTGATCGGTAGTCCATTCAGTGTAACCGGATTTCTACTGCGCTGGATCATGGCGACTACCTCATAGTTTCTGGCCACTAATTCCCTAATCAGATTGCTACCAAGCAAGCCATCGGGACCCGTAACAAACACTCGATTCATTATGCAGATTTCTATTTAGAGGGTCGACCAAAAAGGATTTTAGCGAAATTTCCGCCCTTCCGGATTTGCTGCAACAATAAGATCCAGTATCCAAATAAAAGGTTGAAAAAAGAATAGGATACTTCACCGGTTGTTAATCCATACTTCACGGTCTCTGTTTCCGGTACAAAGGTACCAAACAGATGATCCCAAATCATGAGAAATGCGCCATAGTTCTTATCAAGATATTGTTCATTACAACCATGATGCACCCGATGATTGCTGGGCGTACCGATGATCCTGTCAAGAAAACCTAGTTTTCCAATCTTCTGTGTATGGAGAAAAAATTGTTGAGTGGTACATAATGAATCGATGGTCATCACCATGACAGGATGAAATCCTAATAGACACAAGGGAATCCAAAATAAAAAACGATAGAAAACGTGAAGGATGTTATTTCTTGCCCCCACCGAAAAATTAAACTCGATGGAAGAGTGATGGGTATTATGGGCAGCCCACAAAAAATTAATTTCATGACCGAGACGGTGAAACCAATAGAATAGGAAATCATAGGCAATCCAACAAGCCAGCCATGACCACACATTAACAGGTATTTTAAATACTGCGTAACTCCAGGCGTGAGAAAAGACAAACAATTCCCAGCTCTTTACGAGAAACACACATCCTATTATTGCTAACCCAAGCAGAATATTCACTTGTATATCCTTTTTGTTGAGCGATCGGTTTGCATACAGCGTAACGATTGTTTCAACGATAAGGGCTAATGCGATTAAAGGAATGCTGATGCGGGAAATGCCACTATCCGTAATGCCTTTGGCTAAAAGAGTAAATAAATTTTGCTCATGGTTAGTGGTCATAGCACCCATGGAATACAATTCATTGATCCCATAAGGCACCGCAAGAAATAAAACAAGAACGACAATGAAAAACTTAACCGAAGCGTTCATGGTACTGATATAGCTTGCGCGGCCAAGATTTTTGTTACGATGTTTCTGAAAAGATACCAATATTCGAAAATAATGAATTGAGTTGATTTATCGGAAATACTATCAGGCGAAGTACATTTTAAATTGTTCGATGTTCTTTTCTGAACCGAGTACAATCAAGATATCACCTTTACCAATGATGGTGTCACTGTTAGGATCAAAAATAAATCCTTTGACATCATCCTTAAGACCAATCACCGTTGCACCGGTGTTCTTACGAATATCTAAATCCCTGATTGTTTTATTTTGATATTCAGGTTTGAGCTCCTGAAACTTAAATTCTTCTAGTTTTAAATTCTGGTCTGCAACCCCCGTCAGGATCTCCAATAGTTCGATGACATGAGGTTGCGTAATAATGTGGGCCATGTGTATTCCTCCCAACGCGAATGGTTTAACAACTTTAGAGGCGCCAGCCCGGTATAATTTTTTTTCCGCACTTTCTTCCGAGGCCCTTGCCACTATATTGATATTAGGATTCAAGCCTTTTGCCGTGATACAAATAAGCATGTTTTCTGCATCATCAGGTAAGGTGATGATGAGTGAGGTTGCCTCTTCAATTCCTGCTTGGTGGAGAACCTCTTCCTTCGAGGCGTCATCGGTAATGATCTGAAAGTTGGGCTTTTTAGGAAGATATTTAATGGCTTCCTGATTATTCTCAATGAGAATAAATTTTTCCTTGCTCTTTAATAACTCGTCGCAGGTTTTGGCGCCCGTGCGCCCGTATCCAACTACAATAATATGATCAGTCACACGCTTAGTTTTTTTATTAAAAATGAATGTAGTAAATATTTTTTGGAACTCTCCTTCAAAAATGTATCGGCTTATTACGGATACGATATACGCGTAAATACCAAGATTAAAAAGCATGTAGATACTGGTAAATAACTTGCCGTTTTCACTCAGTGGAGCTACCTCACTGAAACCAACCGTTGAGATGAGAAGCATGGTCATATAGATGGCATCCAGAAAACCATACCCTTCAATGAAAACATAGCCCAAAACCCCGATTAGCAAACTCGTGAATAACACCAGCGCGGCATATAGAAAACTCCTTACGCTATCACTCATAGATGGGATTTTAATATTGATATAAGCGAATCATAAAACACGATCTACGATCAAATACATTAGACCATGATATTGAATGGCTCACTTTAGGAATGTAGAATTTTTGAATTCCAAGATACAATATTTGGAGGAAAGCAATTACTTTAAAAATTTTAAAATAAAATTTCAAAGAGCATAGAACCAAAACTTTCAGGAGATAGATTAACTCACGAAGCCGAAATTCATATTAATCCAGCGCTTTAAAATATTTACCTTAACACGCCCGAATCAGCACGCTATTTTTTAGTTAATTTCAAAGTAGAATAGGAACATCGCCGGGTAATGATACCCTGGCAGAAATAACCATTTTGCTTGTGTCGATCAAAGTCATTACAAAATTAGTACTGATCACCCTTTGGCTAAGCACGTTGATATTTGCCTTGCTATGGGCTACAGGTACGTCGCTCCCAATCGATCCGGAACCCATTACTGTTATTCTCGGTCTGGTGTCAACGGCTATCACCACATTGATGAGCGAGTTTGTTCATGCACTTGAAAAAGAGGAATTCTCTGTTTCCTATGCGTTGGCATATGGCTATGTAATAAATTTTTTGGAACCAGTGATCACGACCATTTTAAAGCAAACACCTCCCGGAAAAAGACCAACATTTTATATTTATATGCCAGAGCGACTGCAGGAGCTGGAGACAAAAAGCATTGACCGAACTTTAGCGAGACTGCGGGAGAAAAATATGATCACTGAGTCTATTAACCTGGATCTGACTGAAGGTCGTGTGCGCGATGTGCTCACGATTTCCAGGGAACAAAGTCAGGTTTATTTTGATTTTCCAACCACCCTGCTTACACTGAATAGTTTTATTGCCTACAAATCGGATTCAAAGAAAAATAGTTTTGGAGAGGAGGAAAAACTAAAGCTAGGCAAATCCTATATTGAAAAGTTTCAAGGCACCGTTTCGGCAATGTTGGATGAAAGAAATCTGTCCGGGTATGTTTCCTTTATCGGGAAAGACTTGAAGTTTGACTAATGGAGTAATTCATCAATTCTCTGAAAGGAATAACCCCTTGCATGTAATTCGTCAATCAGCGAGCCTAATCGATGATAGAGTTTATCTGTTCGGAGCGGATCGGTACCGATATGAATTAATAGGATAAAGCCATTCATTCCTTCGTGCTGTTCGTAATGAAGAATTGACTGATAAATTTGTTCGGAGGAGATATATCGGGAACCCATATCAGGAGTGGTGTAATCTGCGTTGGAACGGGTGCCCGATGAAAAATTGATGAGCGTGAGATTTATCTCTTTCGTCCATCGGGCGATTTCAGTGTTGTACCATTCATAAGGAGGAAGAAAGTAGAGCGCATCTTTCTTTTGAATGCCAAACTTAGCCATCCCTTCGTAATTGTCTTGAAGATCACTCTTAAACTCCTCTTCTGTGACCAGGGTGCTGTCGCGCTTTTCCCAATCTGCGTAAAGCAGATGATGATTGGAGTGAGCGCCTAAATAGTGCCCCTCTTTTTTCAACTGATGAATTAGTGTTGAAAATTTTGGATTGGCGTAGAAATCGCCGGTAAAGAAAAAGGAACCAGCTACCTTTTTGTTCTTTAAGGTTTTGATGATGAATGTTCCGCCATCAGCGAATTCATGACCGGTAAATACTATTGAAATGATCTTTTGAGAAGTATCACCACGAACGATTGCTCCCTGGGCATCAGTAATGTGCTTAGGCTGTGCGTTGATTTCATAACAGAGGAAATAACCTAGAAATAGAGGCAGCAGATTTTTCATAAGGCAAAATCATCAATCACAAGTTATCATGATTTGGCATTGTATTTTAAAAATAGCTATTCACGTAGTCTATGCTTTTCTGTGGCTTGTTATAGCGATCAGGTCAGGGTTTAAATTCAAAATTTGACGAAACTGAACTATTCACTTTTGAGCGATTTCACCGGATCGCTTGACGCGGCCCGAAATGATTGAAAACTCATCGTAGCCCATGCGATCAGAAAGGCAGCTAACCCGGCAAATAGATATAAGCCAACCCCAATTTCTGTTTTGTAGGTGTAATCCTTGAGCCACCAATCAATTCCAAACCAGGAAAGAGGAATAGCAAGGATAAAAGCAATCAACACCAGTTTACCAAACTCTTTGGATAGCAGCATTACGATGCTGCTCACACTGGCACCCAAAACTTTTCTGATCCCGATTTCTTTGGTACGCTGCTCAGCGGTAAAAGAGGTGAGGGCAAATAATCCAAGACAGGCGATGACTATTGCAATAGCAGAAAATATTCCAAATATTTTTCCGAGTCGCGCTTCTGCCGCATACATGCTTCCAAAACGCTGGTCTAAAAAGTAATAGGAAAAAGGTTGGCCGGGCGCCATTTCTTTCCACTTATTTTCAATCAACTGAATGACATCCTGAGCATTTTGAGATTGAAACCGAAATGCGATCGCACCTTCAGGCTCCTTGCTAAGAAACATCATAACCGGCATTACATTTTGCTTTAATGACTCGAAGTGAAAATTTTCTACCACACCCACTACGGTAAGCGTGATCAGGTGTTCACGATCCGGGGCACCACTTGGAGAGTCCCCCAGGGTAGCTATTCTGCTGCCAATCACTTCGCCCGGGAAATTGAATCCCTTTAAAGCAGCTTCATTGAGAATGACAGCTGATGAATCGGATGGAAACTCGCGCGAGAAGTCACGGCCTTCCTTGATATTCATACCCATGGTTTTTATATACTCATGATCTACCCGCCAGTTTTGAATACTGACTAAATTTTCCTGCACGGCAGGATCACGTCCTTCTACCCACCATGGGGTGTCGCTTCGCCACGTACCGCTCACCGGCAAAAAGCCGGTCATGGTAGCATTCTCTATTTTTCCGTTGCGCATAAGTTCGTCGCGAAAAGGAATACGATTGTTACCCAGCACAAAGGTTTCATCCACAACAATCACTTGTTCTTTATTAAAGCCAAGTTTTTTGTTTTGGATATAATTCAGTTGCCGATAGACGGCCAGTGTGCCAATCACCAGGAAAATTGAAATGGTAAATTGAAAAACAACTAACGCACTTCTTATGAATCCACTCTTCATTCCCAATGCGACATGTCCTTTAAGTACACTAACCGGTTTAAAGGCTGACAGGAAGAAAGAAGGATAAATTCCGGCTAAAACGCCCACCGTCAAGGCAGCCACCACAATAATTCCATAAAGCGATGGTTGCTGAAAAGGAATGAAGAGCATTCTGCCGGAGAGCTGGTTGAAAAGAGGAAGTAACAAATAAGCTATAATTATTGCCATAAGAATGGAGATGAAACTTAATAAAATCGATTCCGTGAGAAACTGGCGCATCAAGTGCGAACGAAATGAACCCATCACTTTGCGGATGCCCACTTCTTTTGCCCGATTGGCTGATCGTGCCGTTGACAGGTTCATGAAATTGATGCAGGCAATGATCAGAATAAAAAGCGCAATTGCCGCAAACAAGTAGATATAAGCCATATCAAAATTAGGTTCAAATTCACCCTGGAGGGAACTTTTTAAATGAATGTCGGCAAGTGGTTGTAATGTGTATTCAATCTTGTTTCCCGATTCCTTGAATTTCTCCAAAGTAAAACCAGGACCTAATAATTCCATCACCTGGGGAATTACGCGCTTTACAACTAACTCCGGGAATTTGGCCTCCAGCTGTTTGGCGTCAGCGCCTTTGCGTAGAAGCAGGTAGGTGTGAAAATTGTTGCTGTACCAAACATTCTGTTTTGCTTCTTCCAGTCCTTCCATGGCAATCAGTATATCAAAATGAAAATGCGTGTTAGCCGGAAGAGTTTGATAGATAGCCGTAATCTTCACGCTCATATCGTTATCCAGAATCAGCGTTTGACCCAGCGCATTTTCATTGGGAAAATATTTTGCTGCTATACGATCACTGATGGCAATTGAATTGGGTTCCATCAAGGCTGTTTCCGGATTGCCGGCAATAACCGGAATGGAGAAAACTTTAAAGAAATCCTTATCGGCCCAGATGACATGTTCTTCCTTGATATTGTCGACGGTTCTTTTTACCAGCCATGATCCGCGTTGACGAAAGCGAACAGCAGCTTCTACTTCCGGATAATCTGATGCCAGCGTGCCTGCCATCACGGGCGGGCTGGCCAACATATTGTAATGACCACCCCCGAATTGAATCTCGCTTTTCACGCGATAAATCCGATCGGCATTGACAAAGTGTTTATCATAGCTCAGTTCATTTTTCACAAACAAAATAATGATAAAGCATATGGCCAGTCCAACAGAAAGACCAGCTACATTGATAAATGAGTAAAAGCTGTGTTTGCGAAGGTTGCGAATAGCGATGGTGAAGTAATTTTTAAACATATTAATGGGCTTATTATTTTCAGATTGAATGATTTGTTTTTGTGTTTCGCGCAAACCGGCGGTATGCCCGAATGATTTTAAAGTGTGATGATAGGCGTCTATGAACCGTGATCCATTGGCCATTTCAGTTTCTACCGCCGAACAGATATGATCGATCAATTCTTCCTGAATACCCTCAGCCACAATACCGCGATAGTTCAAGTCCTTAATGATGTAACTGATGTGATCTTCGGTCATCATAATTATCAATTGAGTTGAACCTGTAGAACCTTCCCCATGGTTCGGATGAATTCTATAAATTCGCTTACCCTTTCTTTCACCAGGCTTTTTCCCTCATTGGTTAGAGAATAATATTTTCTAACGCGTTTTCCTGTCATCACGGTTTCCGTTTGCAGCAACCCATCCGCTTCCAATTTATGGAGAGCAGGATAAAGGGCGCCTTCGGTGAGAAGAAGATGACCATGCGATAATTCTTTTACGCGTTGCGTAATTTCATAACCATACATGCGGCCATGATCTTTCAATACTTTGAGGAGGATGGTCTGAAGAGTTCCTTTTAATAGTTCGGGTGAATGCATAAAAGATTAATACATAAGTGAATTAGGTATATAAGACGCTTCTTACCGGGTACGGGTTGCATTTACTTCCAACTTTTTAATTAATTTTATGGGGATGATCGTAAATCAGTGCGTTTACCGATAAAATGGAGTTTATCCTTTGTCCATTAGAAATATAAATCAGCATGAAAAAATCATACTTATTATTAGCGCTCTTTGGTATTTGGTGCCTGGCCAGCGCTCTATGGTATATGTTTTCGGTGAAGGGTATTGGTTCCGCTGCTATCGATCCGCAAAATTCACTGATAGCCATAATTGAAATTTTAGTCATGACACTGGTGTCCGTTTTGCTGGGTTTTGGCATTGCCTGGTACATGCGGGAAGATAATTTGCAGGGAAAACAAAATGACGTGCAGGCTTTATTGGCGGAGCGGCAGCATATCGTAAAAGAATTGTATGCCATGCGTGCACGTGCAAAAAAATCAGAACATACATTGGCTCGGGCGCGACAGACCTTTCATGATGATTATATTCAACTGTCGCGTGAACGCGATCGTCTTAAAGAGGATCTAACCGTTTCTTTAAATAAGCGGAGTGACCTTAAAGATGAGTGTACGCTTCTTCAGATTCAGTTAGGCAATGAAAAGCAAAAAGTGGAAGAACTTGCCGCTAACCTGCAGTCGGAACAACAACGAATTGCCCAGAAGGAAAAAGAAAACTCGGGGGTACGTTATTTTATCAATCCGTTTAGCATTGCGGCTACTATTGAAAGCAGCGATATTGATGATCTGAAGAAAATTAAAGGCATTGGTCCTGTAATAGAGAAAAAACTAAATATGCTGGGGATTGTAAGTTTCAAACAGATCAGTGAATTTAATGAAGATGCTATTGACCAGATCGCACACACACTGAAATTTTTTCCGGATCGCATCAAACGCGACCATTGGGTGCAACAAGCGAAAGAGCTGGCCTTTCTGGGTTCGGTGAAATCACTATAAGAGAAAGATGTTTGGATTTGAAGAGACCCGATAAACTTCGGTTAAGGGTACGATACATCTTGCTGGGTTCGTACGAGAGATTTCGCCAATCCCACCATTTTGTGTTTAAGTTCAGTTAATGACATGTTGATTTCGGGAGAAAGTTCGATGCTGAGGGGCTGAACTTTATTAATGGAAACGACAAATAAATATATCTGTGGTAGCTTATCCAGCAAAATCAATGATTCTATGACATCCTTTAACCCAATTTCATGGGTGCTCATCGCATTGGGAAAATCGGCAGAAAACTTTGGTTGAATTAAACGGATAGTACCAGGCGCGTGATGGTCGAGGGTGGCATCAGCTAATATAACTGTTGGATAAGATTCAAACAGATCCATTAATTGAAAGCCACCCGTACCCCCATCAACCACATCAATCAGCTCGTCATTCAGTTCGGTGCTAAGCAGTCGGGCAAGATGTACCCCCACACCTTCATCGCCCATCAGATAATTGCCTACACCAAGAATGAGAACTTTTTGTTGCATGAATTTTCTTCGTGATATTATTTCTTATGAAAGAATTTTTCTTCGATAAACTTCCATCCACCCGCCATGGATGATAGCTCTCCTCTTCCCTCTACATAATCATGATAGAATACGAGATAAACATGTACAGCGGTAAAGAGGATAAAGAGCCACATGGCCCAATGGTGAATTTGACGTAGCATAAAATCTCCGCCAAACAAGGGAGCAACCCAAGTGAACAAATTCGGGAACCACCAATCACTCATCGCAGCATACAATCCAAAGCCGGTTAAGCATTGAATCGCAAACGCCATGAAGATGATGAAATAGATTAAGCCGGCCAATCGATTATGACCAATAGCGCCCTCTTCTTCTTTCCTGGTCATGAAAATATCCACTTGAATCACACGCCACATTTCCTGAAAAAACTTTTTATTGGTAGGAACAAAATTCCTCCAGTTGGCGAAATGATTTCCTGCAAAACCCCAATAGATTCGGAAAAGGAAATTGAAAAGAAAAATATAGGCAGCAACAAAGTGTATAAATCGTGTTGTGCCGAACCAGTAGTTGGCATAGGCTTCCTTGCCCGACATTAACGCGGGGGGGTCACCAATAATAAAACCGGTTCCGGTAAGGATCAGAATACACAATGCATTAATCCAATGATAATAGCGAACAGGCAATTGCCAAACAAAGACGCGCCTGAGCAATTGTGGCTTCGACTGAATAGTTGTGGTGTCCATAACTCAACAATTCAAATAATTACATCACACTAACTTTACTGACATGCTTTCCCTCTTCATCATACAAATGAACGGCACAAGCCAGGCAAGGATCAAAAGAATGAATGGTCCTTAGAATTTCCACAGGTTTATGTTCATCCGCAATTGGGGTGTCTTTCAAGGCCGATTCATAGGCAGATGGGTTTCCATCTTTATCACGAGGAGAAGCATTCCAGGTGGAAGGAACCACGAGCTGGTAGTTAGCGATCTTCTGATCTTCAATTACGATCCAATGACCCAGTGCTCCACGGGGTGCTTCAGTATGCCCAACGCCTTGTGCTTTTTCTGGCCAGCTTTCTGGTTTGAATTTTTCCATATTGGCCATGCGTGTATCACCATTCTTGATATTCGCAATCAAGGTATCATAAAATTCAAGGGCCCAGTTAGTCATCAGTTTTGCTTCTAAGCCTCTTGCGGCTGTACGACCTAACGTTGAGAACAACGCGGTGATAGGAACATCCAACGCTTTCAATGTACTGTCTACAACATCTTTGTAATCTTCACGACCTCGTCCATAACCAACGAGCACACGCGCCAAAGGACCAACCTCCATAGCATTACCTTTCCATCGAGGTGTTTTTAAGAAACTGTATTTCTCTTCTACGTTTAGGAAATCGTAGGGTGGCTTAGGGCCGGTATAATTGATTTTTGTTTCTCCTTTCCAAGGGTGTAATCCCGCATCGTCTCCACCTGCGTATTCATACCAGCTATGGCTGATAAATTCCTGGATTTCGGAATCATTGCGCATGTCTACGTCCAATATTTTGGTCACCTCCTTATTTAGGATAGCACCAGCAGGGAATTTATAACTCGATACATCACGATAACCATTCGTTGGCAAATCACCGTATGCCAAATAATTTCCAAGTCCGCCTCCTATTGCCCCCCAGTCTTTATAGAAGGAAGCAATAGCAATCAGATCAGGAATGTAAACCTGTTCAACAAAGGTCTTGGCATCTTTCAATAATCCATGTACGTAGGCAAGTCGCTCAGCGTTGATACCGCTGGCATCATCAATACTAATGGCACAGGCCATGCCGCCCACTAAATAATTAGGGTGTGGATTTTTTCCTCCAAAAATGGTATGAACCTTCGCAATTTCTTTTTGCCATTCCAGTGCTTCAAGATAGTGAGCGACTGCCAGCAAATTAACCTCAGCAGGAAGTTTATAGGCAGGATGTCCCCAGTAGCCGTTGGCGAAAATTCCCAATTGTCCGCTTTCAACGAATTTGGTTAATCGTTTTTGCAAATCAGAAAAGTAACCAGGGGAACTCTTTGGCCAGTTGCTGATGCTTTGAGCGATTTCGGAAGTCTTCTTTGCATCCGCTTTTAGTGCACTGACTACATCTACCCAATCCAAGGCATGCAGGTGATAGAAGTGGATCACATGGTCTTGCATGTTTTGCACAGCAAACATGATGTTACGAACCATTTCAGCGTTAGGCGGAATGACGATGTCCAAAGCATCTTCCACGGAACGAACAGAGGCAAGTGAATGAACGGTGGTGCAAACGCCACACACACGACCTACATAGGCCCACGCATCGCGTGGATCGCGGCCCTTTAATATTTCTTCCAACAGTCGCACCATCGTGCCTGCACTGTAAGCTTCCGCTACTTTTCCGTTTTTTATTTCTGCCTCTATCCTCAGGTGCCCTTCAATTCGGGTGATGGGATCTATTACTATTCGTTGACTCATATAGTTTCTGGTTAATTATGCTTGAGGTCTTTGTCCGACTGCTTGCCCTCATCGATCAGATCTTCCACCATTTTATGTTTACGGAGGTTCGTTGCCACAGCGTGTGCGGCAATGCCTGCGGCAGTAACACCCAAGGCTACCATGCCCACCTTATCAGCCGAGGTTTCAATACCAAATCCGGGGAAGTTGGCCAGCCGTTTATAGATAGGACCATTGTCCCAATAGTTTTCCTCGGTACACCCAAAGCATCCATGTCCGGATTGAATAGGATAGCTCACACCATTGTT
>JAHEMS010000460.1 GCA_024643595.1 Bacteroidota bacterium | reverse complement strand
TTCTCGAAGTTTTGAAACCTCACGCTCCGTTGTTTCCAATTTAATGCGTGCTTCTTTGGTTTCATCCAAAATGCGTTCCCATTCCTGGGAAAGGGTTAATAAAAATGCGTTGACTTCGTCCTTATCATAGCCACGAAGCACTTTCTCAAAGGCCTTTTGGCGGATATCCAATGGTGTGATTTTCATAAGATGACTTGGATTAATTAATGATAGTTTAAAAAATAGTAAATCCTAAAAAAATACTAATCCATATTCAAATGTATAGAAATGTTTGAAATATGCCTAATAATCTGCGCGTTAAGCGATTATTATGAATCAAATTTCAGTTGCCAAACAGATAGACTGCGATCATCACTGACGCTTATCAACAGATCATTAAACGATGACCAAAGCAATTTATTAACTGAAGTACTATGGCCAGCATGTCGGGCTTTATCAATTACTTTAAGGAGTTTCAATTCTTCTACATCCCATACTTTAATAGACTTGTCCATACTGCCAGTCGCAAAGTATCGCCCTGAAGGACTAAAGGCCATATGATTAATCGCAAAGAGATGGGCGATCACCTCTGCTGCCTGCGTGTAACCGTTGGATACATCCCAGGCTTTTAATGAAGCATCCCGTGATCCGCTCAATAGAAATTTGTAATCCGGCGTATAATGTAAAGTGAACACTGAATTTCTGTGTGCCTGAAATTCGAATATCAATTCATAATCAGACAGCGAAAATATACGTATGAAGTTATCGCTATACCCTACCGCAAATTCTCCAGCCAGGGGATTAAAAGCCATTACCCGGGCATTTCTATCTGAAAGAATTAGCTTCTTTTTTACCGTCCAGGTAAGCAAATCAATAATGGTCAAATTGCCATCACCTGAAGCCACAAAAATATTATCACCGAAAGATTGTATATCAAAGATGGCGGCTGCTGAAAGTTTTAGTGAAGCTATTTCCTTTTTATTCTTCCAATCCAGCAGGTGAATGCCTTCATAATTATGTCCAGCCAACAGCATATCGTGTTTCGCTAAATAATGAATGGCATATACAGAGTTAGGTAATTTCGCAATTAATTCACCTTCTTCCGGGGATAAAAGATTCCATTTAACAATCATCCCATCTCCACCGGCGGAAAAAATAATCTCTGCATTAGCTGAAGCCTCAACCGTGTAAACACAATCGCGATGGCCTGTTAATGAGTGAATTTTTTCAACGTTTATCATGAGGTACTAACCCGACTAAAAAGTTGTTTGTTCGGTTAATCAGATTTTTTTTCCAAAATTGTATGATTAAGCAATAGAAACCAATGCCACTCATTAAAATACAAAATACAGGTAAACAAGGAGCGTGGGCATTGTGGTTCATCTCTGAAAAAGAAGACGAGTTAATTTCGCCTCTTGAAAAGCCAGAGTCCACTCTCCTTCACGCTACCAAAAGGCTGGAGTGGTTGGCGGGGAGAAAGCTTATACAGCAATTAATTGAACATCTGGGATTTGAGTATCAGGGAATCATAAAAGATGAATTTGGCAAACCTTTTCTGAAAAATCTGCCGCATCATATTTCGCTTTCACATTCATTCCCCTATGTAGCCGTCCAAATTGATTTAAATAATGAAATTGGCATTGATCTGGAGCAGCCAAAACCAAAACTACTGACCATTGCGCATCGAATATTAGCTCCTAGTGAGTTAACAGACGCGGGTTCAGATGTTGTTAAGCATTGTGTTTACTGGTGTGCCAAAGAAACCATGTATAAAGTTTATGGAAAAAAAGGACTTTTCTTTTTGGACCAGCTGCGGATAGAACCATTCACCTTGAAAAATGCCGGAGATATAGTTGGAGAAATTAATGCCCCGGAGAACCCGCGGCAATTGACCATGACATATCTGATTCAACCCGACTACGTTTTAGTCCATACCAAACCTTAATGGCTATGAAATCAATGCTCACTTTAATGATCACAATGGTTTGTATTTCCACACAAGCACAAGAGGTAATGAATTTTACGTTGCCGAATAGCAGGGATGGAAAAAATGTATCTCTTTCCAGCTATTCCTCCTCGAAAGCAATAGTAATTGTATTTACCAGTCATGAATGCCCTTTTGATAATTATTATAAAGACAGAATTAAGGAGCTCATTCTCACTTATATGGGCAGCGTTCAATTCCTGTTGATTAACGCTAACATGGAAGATCAGGAAAGTGTTGAACAAATGTCTATGCATTATACTGATCTTTCTGCACCTTATCTAAAAGACAAGGAGCAGGTGGTGATGACTAATCTCAATGCCAGAAAAACGCCTGAAGTATTTCTTATTACACCTTCAGCTAAAAAATTTATCGTAACCTACCACGGGGCAATCGATGACAATCCTCAGGCCTCCGCAGATGTAAGGGAGTATTTCTTAAGAGATGCTATTGAAAAAACTTTGGCTGGGCAGAAGGACGAAATTCCTGCGCAACGCACAACAGGCTGCACCATTAGGAAGAAATAAAAAAATATGAAACGTTCCCTTTCCTTTCCAAAAGTAGCTGGCATTGATATTCATGTTCACTGGACATTTTCGCTTCTTATAATTTGGATTATCTACAATAATATGCGCGCAGGACTTGATGCGGTACAGATTACCTGGTCAGTGATCTTTGTGCTCAGTCTCTTTGTTTGCGTTACCCTGCATGAGCTCGGACATGCGCTGGCAGCCAGGCGTTATGGAATAAAAACAAAAGATATTACTCTCTATCCCATTGGGGGTGTCGCTCAATTAGAAAAGATGCCTGATAAACCAAACCAGGAATTGGCTGTTGCAATGGCAGGGCCAGCGGTGAATTTTGCGATAGCACTCTTGCTATTACCCATAATTCTCAACTCAGATGCCTTATCCGCTCAATCGAACAATACATTAATTATTGATGCCCATAATTTTTTACCCATGCTGGGTATGCTCAATATTACGCTGGCAATATTTAATCTTATTCCTGCTTTTCCTATGGATGGTGGCAGGGTACTGCGAGCCTTGTTAGCCATGAAATTAGACAAAGTTAAAGCAACACAAATTGCCGCTGGCATTGGCAAATTGCTGGCCTTTGGCTTTATCGTATTTGGATTTTATTCAAACCCATTTCTGATCTTTATTGGACTGTTTATCATTTTTGGAGCTAACGCGGAGGAAAGAATGGTTACCAATCAGGCGTTGATTGTTAAACTTACTGCCAAAAATGCGATGATGACTAATTATATAAGTCTTGAAAAAGATGAGTCAATAGCAAAAGCCATTGAACTTTTATTGGGCAGTCAGGCAAAAAG
>JAHEMS010000459.1 GCA_024643595.1 Bacteroidota bacterium | reverse complement strand
GGCGATGTAAGCTGGGTAGTTCCAACCATCCGATTAGGCGTTGCAACAGCACCACTAGGAACACCCTGGCACTCCTGGGCGGTAGTGGCTTGTGGTGGAATGTCAATTGGACATAAGGGTATGGTGCATGCTTCCAAGACGTTAGCCATGACCATGATCGACCTCTATGAAGATTCCAAAAAAATGGAAGCCGTTAAAGCTGAGTTTAAGCAACGCAAAGGAGATACTGTATATAAAG
This sequence comes from Bacteroidota bacterium, assembly GCA_024643595.1. GTDB lineage: Bacteria > Bacteroidota > Bacteroidia > Cytophagales > Cyclobacteriaceae > ELB16-189. The sequence continues at coordinate 3,074 of JAHEMS010000459.1, read as the reverse complement.
GCTTATTACCAGATGGACCTCCACCCGTTAATGATAATAAATGATGCAATAAAGATGAAGAAAGTAATCGTCATTTTACTTAGCCTCCTTTACTCGCAGTGCGCCAAACAGGACAATGTGATCAATGTGGATATCTGTATTTATGGAGGTACTTCCAGTGGGGTCATTGCTGCCTATGCAGCAAAACTACAGGGTAAGTCGGTGCTTCTTATCGAACCTGGCTCACGCCTGGGGGGAATGTCTTCCGGTGGACTCGGTCAAACCGATATAGGAAACAAGGTGGCCATTACCGGCATGGCACGCGACTTCTATCGCCAGATTGGCAAGCATTATGGTAAAGATGAACAATGGATTTTTGAGCCTCATGTGGCGGAAAAAGTTTTTTTGGATCATGTTGAGAGGGCTGATATCCAGGTGTTTTATGAACATAGGTTATCATCTGTATTGAAAAAAGAACGCAGCATTAAGGAAATTGTGATAGAGCATTCAAAAGGAAAGGAGAAAAATAAAATCATCAGTGCCAAAGTGTTCATCGATTGTTCTTATGAAGGCGACCTCATGGCCAAGGCTGGTGTTACCTACACCATAGGAAGAGAATCCAATGCCCAGTATGGAGAAACATATAACGGTGTGCAGCTGCTCGACAAGCATCAATTCAGAGACGGAGTTGATCCATATGTCATTCCTGGAAAACCAGAAAGCGGTCTGATCTGGGGTGTATCCGCTGACGCGCTAGGGATAAATGGCAGCGGCGACACTAAAGTTCAAGCCTATAATTTTCGTCTCTGCCTTACCAATAATCCTGAAAACAGAATTGACATCTCACGACCTGATGATTACGATTCAACAAAGTACGAATTATTGATTCGACAACTTAAGTCCTACACGCCCGATTCCCTCAACTGGCAATTGCTGCACATCGCGCCCATGCCAAATCAGAAAACAGACATCAACAACTGTGGTGGATTTTCGTCCGACATGATTGGCATGAACTATAATTATCCTGATGGTGATTATGCCGTACGCGAAAATATTATTCAAGACCACCTAACTTATACAAAAGGGTGGTTGTATTTTTTAGGCCACGATCCGCGCATGCCCGAACATTTACGAAACGAAATGTTGCAATGGGGTTATCCAAATGATGAATACCCCGACAGTGATCACTTCACTCCGCAACTATATATCCGTGAAGCCAGGCGAATGGTTTCAGATTATGTAATGACACAACATAATTGCCAAGGGAAAGAGGTAGTGGAAGATGGCGCAGGATTGGCGGCCTATACTATGGATTCGCACAACATTCAACGGATAATAGTAAATGGCATGGTAAAAAATGAAGGTGATGTGCAAATTGGGGGCTTCGGACCATATCCAATCGCTTATCGTTCGCTCGTTCCAAAGAAAAGTGAGTGCATTAATCTGGTTGTACCTGTGTGTTTGTCGGCCTCACACATTGCCTATGGATCGATTCGGATGGAGCCTGTGTTTATGGTACTTGGTCAATCGGCAGCAACGGCAGCTTGTCTTTCCATTGACACTGGTACAGCTATTCAGGACATTGACGTAAAAAAATTACAATCATTGGTGGGTATAAAGTAATCTATTTTCTGCATCGGTCACTTAATCTGATACGGTCAGGCTTTATAATATCATCGGGCTGATTAGCAACAATAAACATTGATGTCTCTTTTTCCGTATACGATATTTCAATTACTCTTTTTGTTTATTTTTAATACTAGACGTACACCAAAACCAACCATCATGAGAAAAATTGTACTTATCATACTTTTCTTTATTACCGCAACCAGCTTGCATGCTCAAATTGATGCTGGGCTTTTCCGTTTCCCTGATGTTTCTCAAACACAAATTGTATTCTCATATGCCAATGATCTGTGGGTGATGCCGAAGGAAGGAGGACTTGCGGTAAGGTTAAGTTCTCCTGCTGGAATTGAAAGTTTTCCTAAATTTTCGCCCGATGGAAAGACCATTGCATTCTCTGGTAATTATGATGGAAATACTGATATCTATTTAATTCCAACTATGGGAGGAGTGCCCTCTCGCATTACACAGCATGGTATGTCTGACCGGGTAGTGGACTGGACACCTGATGGCACACGAATTTTATTTGCATCGGGTCGAGAAAGTGAAAAAGAGAGATTTAATCAACTCTATACAATTTCATCTTCCGGTGGCATGACTGATAAATTGCCATTAGCTTATGGTGAGTTTGCGAGTTACTCACCCGATGGAAAACAATTGGCCGTGGTGTTTCGATCTGAAGTCTTTCGTACCTGGAAGCGCTACCGTGGTGGTGATGTAGCCGATATTTATTTATTTAATCTGCAGGACAATAGCTCCACCAATATTTCATCACAAGTTAATGCCGGGGAAGAGCTGCCAATGTGGAACGGCAATTCAATTTATTTTTTATCGGACAATGGGCCTGAGAAGAGAATGAATCTCTGGCAATACGATCTCACTTCCAAATCGCGAAAGCAAATCACCAACTTTACGGATTATGATGTTCACTTCCCGTCACTTGGTCCTGCAGAGATTGTATTCGAGGCAGGAGGTAAATTATATCTCTATCCGTTATCAGGCGGACAGTCAAAAGAAGTAAAAGTCACTATTGTTTCGGACAAGGCTACGTTAAAGCCATCCCTTGAAAATGTTTCAAATAATATTAATAGCGCCTTTATCGGTCGCGATGGTAATCGTGTTTTAATTGAAGCGCGAGGTGACATTTATTCTCTGCCCGCTGAAAATGGTTTTGTAAAGAATTTGACACAATCTTCGGGATCGTTTGAACGATCTCCAGCCTGGTCACCGGATGGCAAGACGATAGCCTACTGGAGTGATCAATCGGGCGAGTACGAACTTTGGACTTTAAACAATGTAGAAGGTAATAATACGCCTCGCAAGGTGACCAACTACGGCCCGGGTTTTCGATATGATCTGTTTTGGTCACCGGATAGTAAAAAACTTGCATTCATAGATAAGGCCATGAAAATTAAAATCGTGGACTTGGAAACAGGTATTACCACAGATGTTGATCATGGTTTAAGGATGAG
>JAHEMS010000458.1 GCA_024643595.1 Bacteroidota bacterium | reverse complement strand
ATCATGAGGGGCTTTACGGATATCTTTATTGAAAATGCTACGACACCAGAAAATAATCGTACGGATTTCTTTACACTCATTCTACAAGCAGGATGGAACTTGATTGGCAACCCCTACACCGTCCCCATTTCGTGGGAAGCAACCCGAAAAAGTGGAGTAGGACCGGTGAAAGGATTTAAAAATGGAAGTTATGCTAATGGTGATGTATTGAATCCCTATGAAGGCGGCTTTGTCTATTCAACGGCATTAACTGATGTTAAAGTGCGATTCCAGGGGATTACCTCCGGTGGCAGATATGCTGCCGTTGGATCAGACCTGAGTCAAACATCGTGGGAACTACCCATTCATATTCATCAAGGTGAACTTGGGAACCAGGTTGCCGGAATTGGTATGAACGAGAAGGCTTCTTTGGATATCGACGATTATGATGATTATAATCCACCTCCACTTTCAAATCGAGTGGAGATCAACTTCAAAACCCCTAAAGCAATTGTTGCCAAAAATGTGGTGCCAACTCAGGAAAATTATTCGTGGAAATTTGAAGCCGTGGCGGAGGGAAATGATCCTGTAAAAATTTCCTGGGACAATCAAAGCTTTGGAAATAATAGCAGAGAACTTTACCTGGTTGATGAAGAAGAGCAAATAGTGATCAACATGCGCAGCCAGCAAGAATACAGGTTTGAGGCCAGAGGGAGCAGAGCGTTCACCATTCATTTTGGTGAAAATATAAGAGATCAGGTTAAACCATCAATTACCTTGTTGGGAAATCCTTTCCCTAATCCGTCATCACAGAAAGTAAAGATTCCATTTAATATCGCTGAAACAGCTGTGAAATCGAGAGTACGGGTTGAAATTTACAATGCACAGGGAATGCTGGTGGCACAGCTTTTGGATGGTGAATATTCCGCTGGATATTATTCGGTCGATTGGAATCTTTCAGAGACGGATCTCCAGAGTGGAATGTATTTTTGCAGCATGATAAGTGTGGATAAAAATGGTATAACTAGTCACCAATCAAAGAAAATTATCATTTTTCGATAAGCATGAAGAAACTCATTTACAGTTCATTGATTATATTCGGATTGGCTTCGAACTCTTTCGGGCAGAATCTTACTACACGTTCCAGTGAGTTTGAACTCGACTTGACGAAGTCAACGAACATCACTGCTGATATTCCCATTATAAATTGGATCAACCCAATTCCTGATATTAATTATTCAGAAGACGGAAAAATAATTGTTAAAGTAGAAGTTACTTCAGGCACTCCACTGAAGAACGTCACGATAGCAGTTAAAGAATCGGATATGAAAACCAATCGGGGTATACAGATGTTATCACCGGCTGAAAGTGAGAAAGCTTTTTTTATTATTGAAAAAAGACTGACGTTGCTGGAAGGTGAAAATGTCATTCAGATCATTGCGGAGAATAGCGCAGGAATAAAAACCACCACGAGTAAAAAAGTCAATGTTGGAGAAGAAGCCATTGCTAATGCAACCCGGCTGGACAGAACTGATTATGCGCTCATTTTTGCAACTGATCAATATGAATATTGGAATGACCTGGTCAATCCTGTTTTTGATTCTCGCACCATTGCGGAAGAGTTGAAATCGAAATATAATTTTCAGGTTGATATCGTAGAAAATGCAACTCAGAACGAGATCCTAAAGAAAATACGTGAGTATGGAGAGAAAAAATATAAACCGCTGGACCAGCTGTTCGTATTCTTTGCTGGTCATGGAACCTATGACCAAACCTTTGGCGAAGGTTTTGTAGTAACAACGGAATCCTTATTGAATGATGAAGGCAAGACCTCCTATTTATCGCATAATCGTTTACGGTCCATCATCAATAATATTCCCTGTGAACATATTTTTTTAACAATGGATGTATGCTTCGGAGGCACATTCGATGAAGCGATTGCATCTTCACGTGGTGATGCTGGCGAAATTTATAAAGAGCAGGCAAGGGTACAGTTTATTTCCCGTAAGTTGATTAGCAAGACGCGTAAGTACCTTACTTCAGGTGGAAAAACCTATGTATCTGATGGCATACCCGGACAACATTCTCCCTTTGCAAAAAGCTTCCTGGAGGCGCTTTACTCGCAGGGTGGAAATGATGGCATTCTTACCATTCCTGAACTTTTCACTTACGTTGAAAAATTAAAAATACAGCCACGATTAGGTGAATTTGGAGACAATGCACCAAACAGCGATTTTCTCTTTATTTTAAAGTAATCGACTTTACATATTCATCACATTCCTGACTTTCTATTAGTAAATTGTCTCGGAATAAATCCGTCATGGAAAAAATATACAATTTTATTAATGGTGTCCTGATTGAGCCGATGGCAAATAATTACTTGCCTAACTTTAATCCTGCTCTAGGCGAGGCTTATTCCCGGGTTCCTGATTCCGATGTTAATGATGTAGCAGAAGCGGTAAAGTCAGCGAAGGCCTCATTCGCATTATGGGCTGCTTTGCCGGCAAGCAAACGCGCATCGGTATTGAATAAGATTGCCGATCTTATCGATCGTGATCTCGATCAGTTGGCTGAGGCAGAAAGTGTGGATCAGGGGAAGCCTTTAAAACTTGCCAAAGCGGTTGATATTCCGCGCGCTTCAGCCAACATGCGATTCTATGCAACCGCTTCTATGCACTTTGCTTCTGAATCGCACTTGATGGAAGGAGAGGCAATCAACTACACCACCCGCACCCCCATTGGAGTAGCAGGATGTATTTCACCCTGGAACCTTCCCTTGTATTTATTCACCTGGAAAATAGCGCCTGCCCTTGCTGCCGGATGCACGGTGGTGGCCAAGCCATCCGAACTTACGCCAATGACAGCCTATTTATTTTCTAAACTTTGCATGGAAGCCGGATTACCTGCCGGTGTTTTAAATATTGTTCATGGGCTTGGTAATAAAGTGGGACAAGCCATAGTAGAGCATCCCGATGTATCAGTAATTTCTTTTACGGGAGGCACAGTGACAGGTAAAACGATTGCCACAACAGCAGCACCCATGTTCAAGAAGCTTTCACTGGAACTAGGCGGTAAAAATCCAAACATCATTTTCGCAGATTGTGATTTTGAAAATGCAGTTAGTACCTCTGTTAATTCCTCATTTTCTAACCAGGGAGAAATTTGTTTGTGTGGCTCACGCATTTTGGTAGAACGCAGCATCTATCAAAAGTTTGTAGACGAGTTTGTCAAACGAACAGAAGCGTTGGTAGTAGGTGATCCACTGATGGAGACAACACGTGTTGGAGCTTTGATATCCGAAGCGCATATGAATAAGGTTATGTCTTATATAGAC
>JAHEMS010000457.1 GCA_024643595.1 Bacteroidota bacterium | reverse complement strand
CACCGTCTCTTACAATAAATGCAGTTTCTGACAGGTTATTTTCCTGGGCGATCTTTTGCATTACCTCATCAGGCAGCCATTGAATCAATGGACAAACAGCAGCAGGGTTACCAGAAAAAACCCGATCAGTGAAAGCATCTACCTGGTAAATCTTTAATTTCATAAGGGTTGTAATTTAATAAAGATTCTTCATGTAAGAGTCCAGACTTATACTTCAAACGCGCTCTTATAAAATTCATTGGCTTGCACAAAGTCAAGCAAACTCGAATAAAAGGAATGTGATCCCAGTGTCGCACTGTCTCCGATCATCATGAGTTTCTTTTTAGCACGGGTCATCGCCACATTGGTTCTGCGGATATCCGCCAAAAATCCAACTTCGCCTTTTTCGTTACTTCTGACAAACGAAATTGCAATCACATCACGTTCCTGTCCTTGAAAGGCATCGACTGTATTTACGGAAACTAGTTTTTGCAATGACTCCAGCAGGGATGAGTTTTCAGCTAAATGGCGGAGGTAATCAACCTGCGCGCTATAGGGAGTGATAATGCCCATCGTTAACTTTTGTTCGATCCAGGTTTCGACCCCTACCTCATGAATGAGCTGCTCCACTAATCGCATGAGTAAGGATGCTTCTTCTTTATTAAACCGGCTTAGCGTTTCTTTATCTTGTTCTTCATGGAAACCGCAACCAGCGGTATCAATGAATTCAAGCGGTGATTGATTTGCTTGTAATAATTCATGGGCCACAGTGGGATGAGCGATAAGTTTACTATTATAAAAATAGTCGGATGAGAAGCGCATGATGGACTCGTTCATGCGATATTGAATACGCAACATGTGCGCATGATCAGGAAATTTTTCTATTCCTTTTTCAAACAATGTTCGGGAAAGGCCCTGGAGGGCCGCATCCAGCGATTTAATAGTAGGAGGAAGTTGTTGGTGATCACCGGCAAAAATTACACGCTGTGATTTTAATAATGGTATCCAGTTTGCCGGCTCCAGCGCCTGACCTGCTTCATCGATGAACACAGTCTTGAACTTCCTTCCTCTCATTACCGGGTGTGACGAACCAACTAATGTGCAACAGATGGCTTCACTGGTATTAAGTAAATCGTTAACAATATAAAATTCGAGTATGTCAGCATCGCTTTTCAGGGCACGGGCTTCATCGTACAACATTCTGCGTTGTTCTTTTTCGTGGTATCCATAGTTGCGTTTATATTTTTGTGCTTGCCCACGTAACTTCTCCATCTTTTTCCGTAATGCACGCAACTCACTGAAATGCGGGTGGGACGCAATTCTGGCATCTAATGTTCGGCTTAACGTTTGCTCTGTTACCCTCGCAGGATGGCCAATGCGCAACGTTTGTATACCTTTCTCAGAAAGTTTTTCAACTAACAAATCTATGGCAGCATTACTGGGAGCGCAAACAAGCACTTGTTTCTCCATGGAAATGGTTTGCCGGATGGATTCTACCAGCGTTGTTGTTTTGCCTGTTCCAGGCGGGCCGTGAATGAAAGCAACATCCGGCGATGCGGTAATCTTAGCTAACGCCTTTTGTTGACTATCATTAAGCAGGCTGTTGAGCGTAGGTGGTTGGGAGTTCGGTAATAACGGGCTTTCTGTTTTTTCTCCTAGCAGAAGTTCACGAAGTTCTGCGACACGATTGTCTTCAGCTTTAATGACTGACTTAAGCGCGAACTCCATTTCTTTGTATGTCATCTCATCAAACATCACATCTACCCCCAGCATGCCATCCGCGGTCCATTCCGGCAGGTCATCACTATTTATGGTGATCACCATTGTATTTTCCCGAACGTAGTTGATCACGCCTTGCAAGTGATGTTTTTGTGGGGTGCCCGATGCATTGGAAAAAACGCTGACCAGCTTGCCGCTTTGAAAGGCATGAGGCTGATCCAGGTGATTGGTTTTTTCCACTTCAATGATAATGCGTTCTCCCGTACCTATGTAATCGCGTACTAATCTAACCGGATACCAGGTTACTCCTTCTTTTACCCGGGTACTCAATGGCCTCAATAATACCTTTTGACGATATTGTTCCAGGTCGGTCTGCCGCTCTAGTTGAATTAGAGCAAGTGTTTTATGTAGTTGTTCGTGCGAGGTCATCAGGCAAATTCGCGCAAATATGCAGGAGCAAACAGTGAGATAAAAATTTAGGCCATACTTTGTTTATTATTTAAATTGTAGCATGAGTTCGGAGGAGCGCCTTTATAAACTTCAGTTACTGCGTATTCGCAGAATTAATTATGTACGGAGTATAAAAGATATTCTTCTTATTTTACTGGGTGTTGGTTCAGCAGGCTTTGGCTTGAAAGGGTTTCTTTTACCCAATCAATTTCTGGATGGTGGGGTGATGGGGATTTCATTATTGGCCAATGTGGTTACCGGTATTAATCTGTCTATTCTGGTTATTGTCATCAACTTGCCGTTTGTCATTATTGCCTACACACAGGTTTCGAAGATGTTTGCGTTTAAAACGTTGCTTGCCATTGGTTTGCTGGCATTGGCACTTGCGTGGATTGAATTTCCTATCATGACCTCAGATAAACTTTTAATCGCTGTGTTTGGTGGGTTCTTTTTGGGGGCTGGTATTGGCTTATCGATTCGTGGCGGCAGTGTAATTGATGGCACTGAAGTACTGGCTATCTATTCGAGCCGGAAAACCACCCTCACCGTGGGTGATTTTATCCTGATTTTTAATATTGCCATTTTCTCAGTCGCTGCTTACCTGATCAACATTGAAACTGCTTTATATGCCATCCTTACCTACCTGGTGGCTTCCAAGACAGTTGATTTTGTTGTTCATGGCATTGAAGAGTATACCAGCGTGATGATTGTATCGGAAAAGAGTGATTTGATAAAGGATGCTATTATCAACAAGTTAGGAAGGGGCGTCACTGTGCTAAAAGGTAAGAGTGGTTATGGCAAGAAGGGTCATCGGAGTTTTGATGTTGATGTGATCTTTTCTGTAATCACACGTCTCGAACTTCAGCGCCTGAAGACAGAAATTATTAAAGTTGACCCGGATGCCTTTGTGGTAGAAAACAGTGTGAGTGATATAAAAGGGGGCATGATTAAGAAGCGTCCTTTCCAGGAATAACCTGGAAAGCATCCAGGTAGCGTTTTATATAGGTTGCTTTCCTTTTGCTTTTATATTGTAAAATATAACGTGGATGAGCTAGCGGTATGATCGTTTTAAAGAATCGATGTTTCTCGTTTAACTGCTTCAGGAATTTATAATTTTCTCCTTCACCCAGGCAATACGTCACCGTCCGGTCTATACCAAAATCCAGTTG
>JAHEMS010000053.1:2751-12457 GCA_024643595.1 Bacteroidota bacterium | reverse complement strand
GGCTGATAGAAATTCACGACCTTATTGTAAATGAATCGGCATTGACCGGCGAGTCTGTTCCGGTAGATAAACAAACCCGTATCCTTCCTGAAAATACCATTGTAGCCGAACGCAGCAATTCTGTTTTCAAAGGCACGGTGGTCAACAATGGCAACGCCTATGCGATCATAACAGGCATCGCGGATAACACTGAGTTGGGCACTATTGTGGGGCTTGTTCAGGAGGCGGACCGGGAAATCACCCCACTAGATAAACGTTTGCAAAGACTAACGCGGAAGTTGATCTGGTTTACACTAGTGACTACCATTGTTATTGTCGCTTTCGGAGTATCCCAGGGAAGGGAATGGTTGATTACTCTTGAAATAGCCATTGCCTTGGCAGTTGCCGCTATTCCGGAAGGACTTCCAGTAATTGCTACGATCACATTAGCGAGAGGCATGCTTAAGCTTGCCGAGAAAAATGTTATTGTCAAGACATTGGAGGCCGTTCAAACCCTCGGAGAAACCGATGTCATCTTTACCGACAAAACAGGGACGCTAACCAAGAACGAAATGCACCTTGAATCAGTCGCATTCCAAAAGGAGAATCTACTGTTTTCGAATCTGTTACAAAATAAAGATCACATCCTGCCTAATGTGGAGTGGCTCTTAACAGTGGGGGTTCTTTGCAATAATAGTGTCTTTCGAAAAGATAGTGACGATGGCATATCGGGTGATCCAAATGAAATAGCATTATTAAGAGCGGCCAGTGAGTTATTAGGATATGTTGATATCATAAAAAGCCAATATCCGCGCATAGCGGAAATGCCATTTGATGCCGATCTGAAAATGATGGGAACATTGCATAAAACCAATGACGGATATCTTATTTGTGCAAAAGGTGCAACCGGAAGTATCCTAGATAGGTGTGGAAATATGTTTAGTGATCTTGGTGAAGTTTCACCATTGGAAAATCATAATTACTGGAATAACCGAGTGGATGAACTTTCAGCCAACGGATTTCGAGTGCTGAGCTTTGCCTTTAAACTAGTCACTGAAAAACCTGATGAATCTAATTTCCTGAATGGCTTAACTTTTCTTGGCCTGGGAAATTTTATTGATCCGGTTAGAGAAGAAGTAGTACACGCTATTCACTCCTGCAAAGAAGCTGGAATCACGGTGATCATGGTTACAGGAGATCATCCCGAAACAGCCGGTTACATAGCCGAAAAAACTGGACTGGTTAAGAATGGAAGGGAAGCCATGAAAGTACATGGTAAAGAATTACTTTCCGTAGAGGGCATGGATCGTCAAATCAGCAAAATCCTAAATACCAATATTTTTGCCCGTATTAATCCCGCACAGAAATTAGATCTTGTCAAATTATTTCAACAGAATAATCATGTGGTGGGGATGACCGGTGATGGTGTCAACGATGCTCCTGCTTTAAAAAAAGCAGACATCGGAATCGCCATGGGGCTGCGGGGTACTGAAGCGGCCAAGGAAGCAGCTGATATTGTCTTGAATGATGATTCTTTTAATTCCATTGTCCTTGCGATAAACCAAGGGAGAATTATTTTCGATAACATAAGAAAATTCATCGTATATCTTCTTTCCTGTAATCTAAGTGAAATACTGGTGGTAGCTACCGCTTCCTCCTTTGGTATGCCTTTGCCGTTATTGCCCCTGCAAATTCTTTTTCTCAATATGGTCACTGATGTATTTCCCGCACTTGCGTTAGGCATGGGTGAAGGCGGAGAAAATATCATGAAAAAAAAACCAAAAGATCCGCAAGAAGATATAATCCCTCCCGCCTTTTGGAAGTCCATTCTTGTCTATGGCCTGGCCATGACCCTCGCGGTGGTGGGCATTGAAGCAGTAAGTTTGAATGTTTTACATCTTTCCGAAAAGCCTGCCAACAACATGGCATTTTATACGCTTATTCTTGTTCAGTTGTGGAATGTGTTTAACCTGCCGGAAAAAAAAGTTTCATTTATAAAAAATGAAGTCACTAAAAATATATACGTATGGCTAGCCCTTGTAGTTTGTATTGGCATCGTAGTCATCGTTTGGGCAATTCCAGGAGCGAGGGAAGCGCTCACGCTGGTTTATTTTATTGAACCTTCCCATTGGGTTATTATTTTTCTGTTTAGCCTGCTACCTATCGTACTCATTCAATTTTGCAAACGGGTGCTTAACATCATATTATAATACAATACCAGTAATCCACACTTAATCTGAATGTGGGTTCCTCTTCCTCCTTAATGCTTCAAATCCTGATATCACATCAAATAATTCTGTATCAATAGCATTCTGCCTAAGGTGATGATAGATTTGTTTCAATTCTTCCAGCAGGTCGTTAATATTTTTCTCGGCCCGCTGCATGGCGGCCAAACGGCTGGCATTCTCACTGGCGAGTGATTCAGCACAGGCTTTATAAAGCGAAACAAAAAGATACTCTCCAATAAGTTCTTTTATCGTGGACTCCCGATCACCGAGCACCTCAGGCAATAGATCGGTTGGCCAGCTTTGCTTCATGATCTCCCTTCTCCATTTTTTATCCAGTGGTAATAACCGCTGACGCACGGGTTTGTAAAGAGCTCCCTGGGTAGGACTGTTATGGAAAATATACAACAACGGCACTTCACTTTGATCAAGAATTTGTCCGATCAATGGTGTAATGGCGTTCACAGAATTCGGAACTTCAAAGATGCCCACCACCGGAAGGCCCATATCTTTCAAACGCATATTCATTCGTTCACCTACCGACCAGATTACCTTTTTTCCCTGGAAATGGTGAAGTGTTTCCATAACAAAATCTGCCAACACATCATTGAACTGCCCAACAAGCCCCTGATCAGAACCAAACACTACCACACCCGTTGGCTCTTCGAGGTGCTTCTTTTCCAAACCTGGCTCTTCCTGTTGATGCCGTAGGCATGCCCATAGGCCTAACTCCACGGTAAGATCATATTCAGATAATGCCTGTACCGCGTTTTCATATTGTCCAATATTGGATGCGGCCAACGCTTTCATGGTGATGACCACCGACACAAGTTCTGTTGCCCTTTCAATTTTTGTATGAAGGCTTTCTATTGAATCACTCATGCTTCAACGTTTCATTATAAAATGTTTGCAGCATTTTTTGTGTGTGTGCCAGAATCTGATTCCGATCATCCTCTGATAATTGTTCATCCAATTTTAAGCGGTTTACAATGTCACTCGGAAGTTCTATCATCAGGTTTCGCACTTTCAATTCTGCCTCGCTCATTTTCCCCAGTGGTACAGGGTCGAACAGCCCGTTAGTCAGCGCCATCAATACCAAGATCTGCTGCTCTACAGATATGGGGTGGTTTTCAGGTTGTTTAAGACAAGCCCTGATCCGCTCTCCGTGAATGATACTTTTCCTGGTGTGCTCATCGAGCCGTGTTCCGAATCGGGCAAATATTTCCAGTTCTTCAAACTGTGAATACGCGAGCTTAAGACTTCCCGCCACCCCACGGTAAGATTTTCGCTGTGCTTTGCCTCCTACCCGTGATACTGATTTACCCACGTCCACTGCAGGCAGCACGCCCATCTCAAATAACTTGGGGGAAAGATAAATTTGTCCGTCTGTAATAGAAATAAGGTTGGTGGGGATATAGGCTGAAATATTTTGTGCTTCCGTTTCGATGATAGGCAAAGCGGTAAGCGACCCACCGCCGAATTCATTTATAAGATGTGTTGAGCGTTCCAGCAAACGCGAGTGTATATAAAAAATATCACCAGGGAATGCCTCTCTTCCGGGGGGCCTGCGCAGTAGAAGTGAAAGTTCGCGATAGGCTCGTGCGTGATGGGTTAAGTCATCATAGACCACTAATACATCATGACCCTTCTCCATAAAGTACTCAGCGATACTAGTGGCAGCATAAGGTGCCAGGTATAAAAGGCCCGGTGGGTCGTTGCCTTTAGTGGCCACCACGACGGTATATTCCATAGCGTTTTTTTCGCGCAGGGTAGCAACTACTTTGGCTATGGAAGAGGCGCGTTGACCAATGGTGCAGTATATGCAAATCACATGCTGATCATGTTGATTTAATATGGTGTCAATCGCGATCGTTGTCTTGCCGGTTTGTCGATCACCAAGGATTAATTCACGCTGTCCTCTACCAATAGGAATCAGCGTATCAACCACTTTTATTCCAGTTTGTAAGGGCTGCTCTACAGGCGCCCTATCAGTAATTGGTGGGGCGGGACGCTCAATCGGCAACCGTTTATGAAATGTTAGCTTTGTTTTGTCATCGAGTGGATTGCCCAATGGATCAATTATTCTTCCCAGCATTTCTTCCCCAACAGGGGCATCCATTACCCGTCCGGTTCGTGACACTGGATCGCCCGCTTGCAAATGAGCATGTTCACCCAGCAGAACCACACCTATTTCATCCTCATCAATATTGAAAGCAATACCATATAAATCTCCTTTAAAGAGCAACAATTCTTCAAACCCCGCACCAGGCAACCCCGTTACAATGGCCACACCAGTTGATACGGACTTGATCGTACCAGTTTCTTCGGGGACTATTTTTTGCGTAAACCCTTCGCTCGATTGTTGTATTTCATTTAGCAAGTCATCGAAAATGGAATTGAGCAGATTAGCGGAAGTGGCCATCCTACGTTGGGTTAACAGTGGTGATTGAACTATTTGTTAATCCCTCCAATACCCTTTTTTCCAACGTTGAAAGGTAATCGGTGATGCTCCAGGCCAGTTTATAATTTTCAGTGGTCAACTGGATACCACTTATCTGCTGCGGAGTCACTTCGAAACGAATTTGAATTTTACTGTTAGTCAGTTCCTCCATTTCACTGATTATTTTTGCTTGCAATGCTGTAGATAATTCAAAAGAACTGTTCACCAAAAAAGATTGCGAAGTCTTGAGTGCTTGCGTTAACCGATCCTGATCTTGTTTATCCAGTTGATGCAAGCGGTTAACAAACACCATAACCATTAGCTCTTCCAGGTTTGCCGAAGCGAGATCCTTTAACATCTTCCTGGTGATAGAAAATACTTCAGTCGCCAACCGGTGTTTAATCTCTCCGGTGAGCCGTTGTTGTTCGTTTCCAAATGATTTGATAAAGTTCGAATGCATTTCATCATACTCTTGTTTCGCGCTTTTTATCAGCTCAATGCGTTTCTTGTCAGCCTCTTCTTTAGCCTGATCCAACATGACCTTACTTTGCTGATCAAATTCTTTATTCTTTTGTTGAAATGACTCCAGTTCTTGTTGAGCTTCTGATTTTGTTTTTTCCGCCTCCTGCACTTGTTGGGCGATGAGATTTTCGCGTTCATCAATCACCTTCAGAACCGGCTTAAAAAGAAATCGTTTTAACAGCCCGACAAGGATGATAAAATTAATAATCTGCGCTACTACTGTGAACCAATCAATCAGCATGGTTTTAACCACCTACGGTTTTTGAAATAATATAGTCCCAAAAGGGATTTGCAAAAATCAGAATCATAGAAAGTACAAATGAATAAATGGCGACTGACTCAACCATCGCCAGGCCAATAAACAAGGTACGTGTAATGGTAGATGAAGCATCCGGCTGTTGTGCCAGGGAAGTCAGTGCTGTAGATACTGCCCTTCCTTCACCAATAGCTGGAGCCACACAACCAATGGTGGTGGTTAAACCAGCGGTGATTATTGAGACGATTGCGATAATGGTTATGTTATCCATAATTGTAGTTTATTTTTTTGCTCTACTTTTTTCAATAGTACGTTGGGTAGCAGCGGCAATGAAAACGGTTGCCAGCATGCCGAAAATATAGGCTTGAACCATACCCGTAAGAAGGCCAAGCAACTTCATAAGAACAGGAAAAAAGAAAGGAATGATGGTGAGTAAAATACCCACGATTAATGTACCACTCATCATATTACCAAATAGCCTTATGGCCAACGCCAGGGTGCGAGAAAACTCACTGATGATATTAAAGGGAAGCATAAGAAAGGTTGGCTTCACATAAGATTTGAAATAACCGGCAAACCCTAATTCAGAGATACCAAATAATGGAACCGCTACGAACACACAAATGGCCAGCGCCGATGTGGTGGAGAGCGATGCCGTTGGGGATTGATAACCAGGAAATATGTCGCAAACATTTGCAAAGGCTATAAACAGAAACAAGGTTCCCAGAAAACCTACATATTTTTCAGGTCGCTCAATACCCACTTCTTCAATCTGTTTTTTTATCCCAATCACAATGAGTTCCAATACACTCTGCCAGCGAGTGATATGAATGTCCCTTGATAATTTCCGGCTGATCAGCCACGAGCCCAGTGAAAGGATAATCATCAGCAGCCAGGTTATAATGATCGTGGCATTCAATTTAATGAAGTCATGTTCCCAGAAAATCCAATGGTCAGGACTAAGACTCATACCATTAATTACATTTTGTGTTCACGTTGATTTGCTTTATCAGACGGCTGACGTGTCCATTTCGTAACCGCTATGCGCGCAATTACAAATCCAAACAAGCATGCCATTAATCGTTCCCAATGACCATTTGATAAATAATAAAATCCGGTAACCACTGCAGTCACCCGCACCAGCAGACTAATCGTAAACCATAATGCAGGAGATTTACTTAGTAAGCCATTTGAAACAGTAAACCAAAGACCTCCGAAAAAAAAGATACCCAGCAAAAATCCGGAGATGGATATACCTGTTAAAACTATGATCTCATTCATATCAATAACTTTTATTCTTTTTTATCATCCTTTTCATTCATTAGTTCCCTGCCTTCCTTTCTCACCCAATTCCAGGCGTTCAATGATCCCAGTATTAAACCCGCTAACAAAAATGTTAAAGTCCATGAAGGCTTGCTGTGATAATGGTTGTCCAGCCAAACCCCTATCAGCGTGCCCAACAATGTGGGAATCATTACCGACCAACCCACCAAGCCAAACATTCTAAAACCAAACCATAATTCCTTCCTGGCATCTCGTTGTGCTTTTAATTTTCTTGACTCCTTACGGCCAATCTGTCTACTGAATTCAGTATTATGTTGATCGTTCATTGGTTATCACTTTTTGAAAATTCCTAATGAAGCCACTCTCCAATTTGGCGAGAACGGACCGAACATGTCGTTCACGATCTTCCAGATTCATGATATCACTTTCCAACGCCTCCCGCAGTTTTCCGAGTTCTTTTCCACGAATCGCTTTTCGAACCGAAATTTTTACATCGAGTCCAGATTTGATAACAACACCTTCATCAATGGCCGTATAAACAACACCCTCAGAAATGGTTTGGTATGTAAGTATGCCCGGTACTAGTGCAGCAATACAATCCAGCCGATTAGGCCAAAACCCGTAACTGCCACTTACTGTTTCTAACACAATGCGTGTCACATCATTATTTTCAGTGAACACACCATAAGGAAGGAGAATTTTGAGATTCATCATAAGGATTTCATGAGTGATGATTTACTTTTTTATCTAACGCTTTACTTTCTCCTACCGCATATTCTTGTTTTCCAATGGCTTCTTCTACCACGCCAATCATATACAGGGCGCTTTCTGGATAATCCTTAAATTCATCATTCAGGATACGCTCACATCCATCAAGTGTATCTTCCAGCTTGATGATTTTTCCTTTCATGTTGCTAAAAGCTTCTGTCGTGACAAATGGTTGTGTGAGGAATCGTTCCAGTCTGCGCGCGCGATTTACAATATTCCGGTCTTCCATCGCGAGTTGTTCCAGTCCGAGCATGGTAATAATATCTTTCAATTCATCATACTGAGCCAATGTTTTGCGGACCTCCTGTGCTAATTGGTAATGTCGGTCACCAATCATAGCTGGAGTAGCTATTTTTGAAACAGACCGAAGCGGATCAATAGCCGGATAGAGGCCTTCGCCTGCGCGTTTACGGGATAGGAAAATAGTAGCCGATAAATGGGAGAACGTATGTACAGCAGAAGGATCCGTCAGATCATCGGCCGGAACATACACCGCCTGTATCGAGGTGATGGCACCTGTATCGGTGGAAGCTATTCTTTCTTCAAGTTTCGCCAATTCCGTACTTAGCGTTGGCTGATATCCTAACCGCGATGGCATTTTTCCTAACAATCCGGAAACTTCCATTCCTGCCTGAATAAAACGATAGATGTTATCGATCAGCAACAACACATCTTTATGTTCGTCATCCCTGAAATATTCCGCCATGGTGAGCGCAGCGTTTCCGACACGAAAACGATTTCCGGGAGGCTCATTCATTTGGCCAAAAACCATAACCATATTGGGTAGCACTCCTGCTTCTTTCATTTCACGATACAATTCCTCACCCTCCCGACATCGCTCACCGATGCCGCAAAAAATACTCACTCCGTCTTTACTGCCGGCCATATTGTTGATTAACTCCGTAAGCAAAACCGTTTTACCAACACCTGCGCCACCGAATAATCCAGCCTTCCCTCCTCGTTCAAGGGGAACCAATAGATCAATGGCTTTAATGCCTGTTTCAAATATTTCAGATTTGGTTGAACGTCTGTTAAGCGGGGGTGGATCATTATGTACCGAGCGCCATTCTAAATCCGATGGTTCAGGTAACCGATCAATGGTATGACCGAATACATTAAATACGCGTGATAGTGTTTTATTGCCTACAGGCACTTTCAGTGGAGATAATGTATCAGTAACCTGCATTCCTCTTGAAAGGCCCTGTGTTGGAGTGAGCGCTACACCACTTACATGATGGTTATCCTGCTGTTGGTAAACTTCAATGATCGTCCCTTCCCCTACTGTCAAAACAGTATGGATAGCAGGCAGATGATCACTGAACCTGATATCGACCACACTACCACGAACACCGGTAATTGTTCCAATGCTACCTCCATTTGTCATTCTAATAAAAGTATCCGTTATAGTGTCCAATCCTTATGACGATGGTAGATCAGCGAAATGATTCTCGTCATGATTAAAGCGTGAACGATAACAAAATCGAGGAGAGGTTTATTTGGTTTTAAGAGCTGAACATATTTTATTCAATTCTTTGGTAATGATAAGTTTTACCGAATATCGCAGATCACCACCGAAGTTGCCTGGATTACGCCAGCGCTAATTAGCATTAACAATTTTACCATTGCCGCTAATCGTTGAGTTGATCATAGGGTTACCCTTATAAAATACTGTTCCAGATCCGGTGATGGTAACATCCAATTGATCGGTTACAAACAACTCCATGTTTCCAACACCAGTGATACTCACATCGCAAATGCCCGATACGAGTTCAAAAGCCTTCACATTGCCGACACCAGAAAGCAATACCGTCAATTTATCGGAGCTGCCCTTTAAATTACAATCACCAACCCCGGTTATGATGATGTTAAGGTCTGCAAGTTGAAATTCATTCTGAGCAATAATATTTCCAACACCGGTAAGGACAAGCTTTTTAATTTCAGGAATGACAATGTAAATATTTATTTTTTGATCGAGATCAACACAATGATCAAAATCCATAATAAGTTCGTCATTGACCACCCGGGTTTTTAACTCATTAAGAACATTCTGTTGTGCTTCAATGATGATATCACTTTTGGGGCCCTGCGTAAGAAATATTTCCGCAGGAATAGCACTGGTGATGGAGTTAAATGCAGGCAGGGCCCTTTGTTCGGAAACAATTACCCCACTTCCTTTCACGCAATTGTTATTTTCGAAATCATTCAAACACGAGATAGTTAATAAACACAAGA